>DASZQE010000271.1:0-3119 GCA_035550175.1 Phycisphaerales bacterium
CAAAGGAAAACGGGTTGAGCGGATCAATCACAGTGTGCGTGGAATCATCGCCAAGCGTGATCTCAAGCTGATATTCAAAGCGATGAACCGGCGGCAGAGTGAAGCGCAGTTCCCAACGCACATCATCGACCTGCGTGAATGAGGGGGGGGTGCGCTTGCCGAGCAGCCAATGACGGAGCTTCACACTCTTTGCACGCGAAAGCGGATCAAGATGCGTGATGGTGACGGACCCGTCGGGGTTGATGGGAAGAGGCAGACTGATATCGGTGGATATCAGCGCAGATGTTGCCTGTAATGCGGGGTGAGATGGTTTGATGGAGAAATGCATTCAGAAGCAAATTTCGGAAGAGAGGGCGAGCACAGTTCAGTCATTGCTGAAACCGACAGCAATCGGGTTAAGAACAAGTGGAATTTCAACGGTTCGACAGTTGAATGGGGTTGCCATCCGGGTCTTTCCCGTCACAAAGGCAAAGGTGATCGCTGACCTTGACCTTGCCGAAGTGTGCTCCGCGTCCCACCAGTTTTTTCCGCAGTGAATCAACGTTCTTGGCATAAAAAACAATTTTCGGGCCCTTCCGACCGGGCGATGATGGACCGGAATGGAGCGCGATTGTTGACCCGCCTGCTGCAAACTCACGCCAACCTTTCTCAACGGTCACGGTTTTTAGCCCAAGCACCGTTCCATAGAATGTGGTCATTGCCTCAATTTGGCCTGTAAACAGGATAATGCGCGCCAATTTCATGAAAGGCACCTTTGTGTTGACGTTGTTTGATGGTTTTCTGAGAGGCGCAAAGCCTACCAGAAGGCTGCAGGAACTGATTGTCTGTTGAGAAAAAGCGTTCGTTGACTGTCCGGGGAAAAGCCTTAGAATAGCGGGGCTTCTCACGAAGGGCCGTCAGTGACAAGCGGGACACAGCCGGAGAAGGGTGTGAAACGCGAGGCGCTGCATGGGGCATGTTGATCGCGGCAGATCAATGCTCCCGCCTGGAGAAGACGTGCCGCGGACGCTGGTTCGGCGCAGCCGAGGTCAGGTTCGCCACGGTTTTGATCGACCCGTGTGACCGGCCAATCGGCGAAAGGACCCCCTCCACCTTCATTGGACAATGCTTCGCGTAGCGCATGCGAAAGCTGCGCCAGACGAAGATGATCTGAGAACGAAGAAATATTCGCGGTGACCGGATGGCCCGTGGTGTAATGGTAACACAGCTGGTTTTGGTCCAGCTATTCCAAGTTCGAGTCTTGGCGGGCCAGTTCCCACTCCCCAGAATTGTGTGCGGTCAGCGCACCAGTGATTTGAAATGAGCTTTTGACGAATCGTGATGAACAACGCATCCAACTCCGAATCGAAGAGCGAGCCTGAGCAGAAAAGCTCGGGCGCTGTTGCGCGGAGATTGGGGGCGGTGATCTTGGCTGCGGGCAAGGGCACGCGGATGAACAGCGACCTTCCGAAGGTTCTGCATCCCGTAGCTGACAGGCCGATGGTGGACTGGGTGGTGGATGCGTGTGAAGCCATCGGCGTGTCGCGGACCGCGGTCATCGTCGGCCATCAGGCGGACCAGGTGCGCAAGGCTCTGGGAAATCGCAGGCAGATTTCATTCGTGGAACAGAATCCGCAGCTCGGCACCGGACATGCGGTGCAGCAGGCCAAACCAGTCTTCCAGCATGATGCAAGGGATTTTGATGTGCTTGTGCTGTGCGGCGACGGCCCGCTGATCCGCAAGGACACGCTCCGGCAGTTGCTCGAAACGCATCGCAAGACGGGCGCTGCAGCGACGCTGGCCACCAGCGTCATTCCCAACCCGCAGGGGTATGGCCGAATCGTGCGCGACGCAGAAGGAAAATTTGAACGCATCGTCGAACACAAGGACGCAACTGAGGCGCAGCGGACCATTCACGAAGTGAATCCGAGCTATTACTGCTTCAAGGCTGCCCCGCTGTTTGAGCTGGTGGAGAAGCTGACGAACAACAACGCAAAGGGCGAGTACTACCTGACGGATGTGCTCACGCTGATGCGGAACAAGGGGCTGAAAGTGGAAGTCGTTGACGCGGTTCCTGCGGAAGATGTGCTGAGCATCAACACGACGCAGGAACTGGCTGAAGTGGATGGCATTCTTCGCACCCGGCTGCGCAAGCCGGCGGGAGTGATGGGATGAGCGCAGCAGATCGTCACAGCTTGAAAGTCTTTGCCGGTCGAACCGGCCGCACGCTTGCGGAAGCCATGTGCAATCACATGGACATCCCGCTTGCAGAGGGCGTCACTGAAATTTTCCCTGATGGTGAAATCATCGTGAAGGTTGATGAAGACGTTCGCGGGCGCGATTGCTTTGTCGTGCAATCGACCTGCGATCCGGTGAACAACAACCTGATGGAACTGCTCATTTACATCGACTGCCTGCGCCGCGCATCAGCCAAGCGCATCACGGCGGTCATTCCGTACTTCGGTTACGCCCGGCAGGATCGCAAGGATGCGGGCCGAGTGCCCATCACCGCCAAGCTGGTTGCCAACCTGATCACCGCTGCAGGCGCTCATCGCGTGCTGTGCATGGACCTGCACGCTCCGCAGATTCAGGGATTCTTCGACATTCCTGTGGATCACATGACCGCTGCCAAGGTGTTCAGTGATTACTTCATGAGCATCCGCGATGAACTCGGCGAGCTGGTCATCGTGTCGCCCGACGTCGGCAACGTGAAGGTCGCGGGCATGTATGCAAGCCTGCTGGACGCTGACCTGGCGATCATCGACAAGCGCCGCGTCTCGGGAACTCGCGTGGCCACCAAGAGCCTGATCGGCGAAGTGTCCAATCGCACCGTGCTGATGATGGATGACATGATCTCCACCGCTGGAACCATCAGCGAAGCCGCCCGCTTCGTCATGGAAAAAGGCGCCAGGGGCGTGATTGCCGCCTGCACGCATCCCGTCATGGTCGGACTGGCCGTTGAGCGTCTCGTGGAAGCGCCGATCAGCCGCATCATCATCACGGACACCATTCCGGCGAATCATCGCCTGGCTCCGCTGGCCTCCAAACTGCACACGTTGTCGGTCGCCAAGCTTCTGGGTGAAGCCGTGTACCGCATTCATCACGATCTATCGATTTCGGCGCTGTTCAGGCACGACGTC
>DASZQE010000272.1:0-2339 GCA_035550175.1 Phycisphaerales bacterium
CGGTTCATCGGTGCGAGCCGCGCTTTCAGAGATGACGATGGTGAGCGTGGGAGTCGGTTCGCCGGTTGTTGCAGCCGGCAATACGCCGGTTTCAGCCTGACTCATCGTGGCCTGGCCTTGTCGACGAGTGACGGTGACGGACCATTGCTCTTCCGAGAGATCCCAGGCGACCCAGTATTGCGCAAGTGAATCGATGTAGATTTTGCGTTCGGCATCCTGCACCGCGCGACCGCGGATGGTGAAGAGGAGTCCGGTTGTGGCATCGGCATTGTCGCTGAAGACTTTGCGGGAATCCTCGGTGACTTCAATGAGCGAGTAGGCGCGCTCCGTGTCTTTCCCGCCGGGGGTTTTGGAAGGGACGAAACTGCGCGCGACCTGCTTGGTGCCGACCAGTGTCTTGAGATCGCTCGCATGGAGATTTTTCAGGAAGGCTTCGCCGGCTTCAACACGCTCGCGACGTTCATTGGAGATTTCATTCGGGGTGTACAGGCGCAGCGTGGAGAAGGAAGCCTCCAGCATCTTGCGAATGTCTGGAAAGACATCGGGTGTCGTGGCAACGGTAAAGACAACGAAACTGGTGTCCTTGCGGGGAACGATGAGCCAGCCGGAGATGAATGATTCGCTCGCTACTCCAGTGTGCCTGACATAGCAAAGTTGACTGGCCACTCCGCCGTAGGTTGCCGGTTCATTCTGGATAATTTGAAACTGCTGACCTTCGCGAAGCTCGTTGAGGTGTCGCTCCATCTGATCCTTTGCGGTGTTGTTCTGACGCGCATTGGGAATTGATTGAATGCGCATGGACCAGAGAGGCGTTTTGGCGGAATCACGGATGGCGACGGTGATGGCGTTGCTGTCGGGCGTAGGTTCCTGTGTCACGGAGCAGAAGTCAGGCAGATTGATGGAAATGCCGAGCGAATCGAACGCCATCGCCTGGGAATTGATGGTGAGAGGGGATTTTTCAGGCTGGACAACAGTGGGGGATGTGGCTGGCGGTGGAGCGGCAGGTGAAGCGTGCTTGGGCGGTGCAGGTCGGAAAGCCTGTGCTGCATCAGTACAGGCAAATAATGATGCCAGGGTCAGCAGCAGGAGAGACAGGCGATTGATGGATGTGGAAATTCGCATTTGGCGGCTCTTCGAGAGGAGAAGTGGGGGCAAGTTCAGGCAATAGTATGGGGATTGCAGCGCATTGGTTGCCGGTCGGCAAACCGATCGCAAAGGCATGACAATCGGCGACGGATTCGGGTGCGTCGGAATTCATGGGACTCTGCAGCGACTGGTGAACCGGGATTCTGATGAGAAAACCTGAGAAAGTCGGGGAAAGGAGGGGGACAGGCGGATTGACAGTTTGCGATCTGTCCGTATCATGCCCGGTTCGCCATCAAGGCCTTGAGAGTTGTCTGTTCAGGCTGCTTTTCGATTGCGGGTAAGCAGCATGCGTGGACGCTGTCGCCGGTTTTGGCGGAAGTTTTAGAAGGGTCGATGCAGCATGACCGGTGAAAAGATTCGAATTCGCATGGAAGCCTATGACCACCAGGCGCTGGACGCCTCGGCGAAGGAAATCGTGGACCACGCGAAGCGCACGGGCGCGCGGGTCGCGGGACCGGTGCCGCTGCCGACTCGCCGTGAGATTTACACAGTGAACCGAAGCCCTTTCATTGACAAGAAATCCCGTGAGCAGTTCGAAATCCGCACGCACAAGCGGATCATCGACATCACGGACATCAATCCGCGCACAGTTGAGGCGCTGAATCGCCTGGTTGTTCCGGCAGGCGTGTTCGTGAAGATCAAGGCATAACCGAAGGAATGTTGCGGCCGCTGTGTGCATAGGCGGCCGCGTGTGTTTGAGTGTTTGACAAATCCCTTCACGTTGGATCGCGAAAGACCGCGAATTTACTAGCCAACCTCTGAAGATTGACGGAGTAACGAGCCATGGCGGCTGGACTGCTGGGACGAAAAATTGGAATGAGCCGGTACTTTCTGCCAGATGGCAAGAACGTGCCGGTGACGATCATTCAGGCGGGACCATGCGTGGTGACGCAGGTCAAGACCGTCGAGAGCGATGGGTACGCCGCCGTGCAGCTTGGGTTTGAAGATATTCGCCCAAGGCGCAGCACGATGCCGGAAATCGGGCATGATGCGAAGGCCGGCACGACTCCCAAGCGGTTCCACAGGGAATTCCGCATTGCTGATCCGAAGAAAGCCGGCGACATGGCTCCGGGTCAGGAACTGAACGTGACGGTGTTTGAGGGCGTGAAGTTTGTGGACGTGGTGGGGACGAGCAAGGGCAAGGGGTTCCAGGGGGTCATGAAACGACATAATTTCGCGGGAATGGAAGCCAG
>DASZQE010000273.1:0-5273 GCA_035550175.1 Phycisphaerales bacterium
TGAAGCGTGGCAGCCAGTTCATCGGCGGGAATGTCTGCGCCGGGAAGCGGACAGGAGGGGCCGAGTTGCTTGGCAGCGACAGCACGGTATCGGGCAAGGGTGCGGTCGGCGAAAAGGGAGACGAACTCAAAATCCTCGGCGAGGAAGATGACGGTTGGGACGCGCAGGCCTGCGTTGATTTTGACGAGGTCGGCGAGATCGAGATGCTCATCACGATCAAGCCAGCGAAGGTTGATGTGGTCGGGGTTGGCGGCGGCGATGTGCGCAAGCATGGGGCCCTGGGAGGAGCAATCGCCACACCACATGCCGGAGAGGCAGATGATGTTCATGCGGCGGGTGAAGGAGGAGATGAGTTGAGTCTGGTCTTTGGTGAGGCGGAGTTTTTCGTGGACGGCGAGCCACTTGGGTTTCTTGTCGGGGGAAGTTTCGAGGTAGTCGGCGTAGGACAAGCCCAGCGAGTGCTTGTGCTCGAGGAAAGAAGCGGTAAGGGAGGGAGTGAGTGAGGAGGTGGACATGAGGTGAGTATAGGGAGGGGGAAAATGATGAGGCGATGCTGGAGAACAAGAGGGTTACAATGCGGAGTTCATGGCGGCTGGGAGCGGGACAACTCGCGGGATGAAGGGGACAGCGCGGGAGGAACGCGCGGAGGGGAAGGGGGCGGCGGCAGTGGAAGTGAAGGCGGCGGAGCGTGATCCGAGGGACACGCCGGCGATGCGGCAGTATGCGAGGTTCAAGGCGCAGCATCCGGATTGTCTGCTCTTGTTTCGCATCGGGGATTTTTACGAGTTGTTTGATGAAGATGCGGTGACGATTTCGAAGGCGCTGGGGCTGACGCTGACGCAGCGGACGGCGGGGATTCCGATGGCGGGCGTGCCGTATCACGCGGTGGAGAATTATCTGCGGCGGCTGATTGAGGCGGGATTCCGGGTGGCGATCTGCGAGCAGATGGAGGATGCGGCGGCAGCGAAGGGAATTGTGGATCGGGCGGTGACGCGGGTGCTGACGCCGGGCACGCTGGTGGACGAGACGTTGCTGGATGAAGCGCGGCCGAACCGGATTGCGGCGGTGCAGTTCACGGGCGTCGGGGAGGATTCGGGTGCGGTGGCGGCGGTGGTGGAACTTTCGACGGGGGAGTTTTCGTTGATGGAGTTGGAAGGGGCGCGGCTTGCGGATGAGTTGGCGAGATTGAAGCCGAGCGAGATTGTGTACGTGGAGACGGCGGACGGGGCGACGCCGGCGCGGGTGGCGAAGTTGAAGGAAATGACGGAGGGCGCACTGACGGCGCGGGCGGCATGGACCTTTCGGATGGCGGATGCGACGGATGCGCTGCGCGGACACTTCGGGGTGACGACGCTGGCGGGTTTCGCGCTGGCGGAGGGGGATGCGGTGATCGGGCCGGCAGGTGCGCTGGTGCGGTATCTGCAGGAGACTCAGCCGGGCGGGGATGGCGGGAAGGCGCTGGGACATCTGAGGCCGCCGAGACGAGTGGAGACGGAAAAATTCTTGCAGATTGATGCGGGGAGCCTGAGGTCGCTGGAGATTGAACGAACACTGCGGAACGGAACATTTGAGGGGAGTTTGTTGTGGGTGTTGCAGCGGGCACAGACGCCGATGGGCAAGCGGTTGCTGCGACACTGGCTGGCGTTTCCGCTGCGAGATTTGGAGGAGATTCGGGCGCGGCACAGGGCAGTGCAGGAGTTTTTGAGTGATGACGGGATTTTTGCGGGGATCGGAGAGATGCTGGGGAAGATTCAGGATGTGGCGAGGATTGCGGGACGGACGGGGATGCGGCGGGCGACGCCGAGGGACGTGGTGGCGCTGGGGAGATCGCTTGGAGACGCGCGGAAGCTGGCGGAGATGGTGAGCGGCAGGCCGGCGATGATGAAGGTGCATGAAGAATTGAAGGGGATGGCGGAGGGATTGGCGGATCTGGCGGAACGGATATTGGGAAGATGCGTGGAGGAACCGCCGGCGCATCTGCGCGAGGGCGGGTTGTTCAAGGAAGGGTTTGATGCGGAGCTGGATGCAGCGCGGGGCTTGCAGCGTGACGCATCGACGTGGCTGGCGGAGTTTCAGCGGAAGCTGGTGGTGGAGACAAACATTCCTTCGCTGAAGGTCGGGTACAACCGGGTGTTCGGGTATTACATTGAGGTTACGAATTCCCACGCAGCGAAAATTCCAAGCGAGTTCGTGCGCAGGCAGACGCTGCGGAATGCGGAGCGATATGTGACGGCGGACCTGCAGGAATTCGAGCAGAAAGTGACGACCGCGGAAGCACGGGCGCTGGAGCGCGAGCAGAAATTGTTTGAGGGGATGTGCGGGGAGATTGCGAAAGCGACGCCGGAGGTGTTGAAGTTTGCGGACGTGGTGGCGGAGCTGGATGTTTTGCGGGCGTTTGCGGAGAGCGCGCGGAAATACAGATATGTGTGCCCGGAGATGGCGGAGGAGCCGGTGCTGAAGGTTGTGCAGGGGCGGCATCCGGTATTGGATCGCACACTGAGCCAGCAGTTCGTTCCGAACGATTGTGCGCTGGGCGGAGAGACGGCGAGCCTGGCGCTGATCACCGGGCCGAACATGGCAGGAAAGAGCACGTTCATCCGGCAGACGGCGCTGATCGTGCTGATGGCGCACGCGGGGAGTTTCGTGCCGGCGGATTCGGCGAGGATCGGGGTGACGGACCGGATTTTCACGCGGATCGGCGCGGCGGACGAGATTCACGCAGGGCAATCGACGTTCATGGTCGAGATGACGGAGACGGCGCTGATTCTGCACCATGCGACGGAGAGGTCGCTGGTGATTCTGGATGAGATTGGACGAGGGACATCGACGCTGGATGGTTTGGCGCTGGCGTGGGCGATTGCGGAGGCGATCGCGGACGTGAAGTGCAGGGCGCTTTTTGCGACGCATTACCACGAGATCACGGATCTGGCGGACGAGCGGGAAAACGTGACGAACCTGCACGTTTCGGTGCGGGAGTGGAACGACCAGATTATTTTTCTGCACCGGATTCTGGCGGGGCGGACGAACCGGTCGTATGGGATTCACGTGGCGAAGATTGCTGGGCTGCCGAGCGGCACGGTTGCGCGGGCGACGGAATTATTGGAATCGCTGGCGGTACACGCGGGACATCAACAAACGGGAATCGCGACGAAGGGTGGAGCGGGCGTTCGGGAGAACGAGCAGCTTTCGCTGTTCACACAATATGTGAATCATCCGGTCGTGGATGAATTGAAGGGGATGCGGATTGAGGGGATGACGCCTCTGGAGGCGTTTGATGCGCTACGGGAGATGAAGGCGAAGGCGGAAGGGAAGAAAGATTGATATGAAAAAACCCGCACGTGAATACGGGTTTGGGCGAGGGGTAAAGTGGAGCAGATGAGGATCGAACTCACAACCTCCGCATTGCGAACGCGGCGCTCTCCCAATTGAGCTACTGCCCCGTCCCCGGATGGAAGGACCATGGTATCGGGAGGCGCGGGAACTGGCCAGCCTAGCGGAGATTACGAGCACGGCTCGAATGAGAATGACTCGATGGAAAAGCGATGATTCTGTTGAATTGCTCTATGCAAAGGTTGTGATTGAGCGCCAGGGCCGCGTAGCGGCCCGGTTATAGGTGAAGATGACGTCAACAGGCGGGGAGTGGGAATTGCGGGTAGTGTTTTGGGGATGTCGCTGACGGTGATGACGGCGGTGTATTGCGGGCTGATCCTGTGCGCTTCGGCGCTGGGGGGTTGGCTGCCGACAACTGTGCGGATGACGCACAAGCGGATGGAAGTGGCGCTGAGTTTTGTGGCGGGAATGATGCTGGGGATCGGGCTGCTGCACATGCTGCCGCATGCATTGATCGCGCGGATGGAGGCAGGCGAGGGCGTGCATGCGGAAGCGCATGAGTTGGTGGAGCCGGTGGTGATGTGGGTGCTGGGGGGATTTCTGGTGATGTTTCTGCTGCAGCGGTTTTTCGAGTTTCATCATCACGAGGAAGTGGAAACGAGCGATGAGTCCCCCACTGTTTGCGCGGGACAGTCGCACACACATGCTCACACGCACGGGCATGATCATGATGAGGTGCACGGGCACACACACGAGCATGCGGCGCATGGTGATCCGATGTCGGCTGTGATGGGCGGAGCGAAAGAGGTCAAGGGAAAAACGAGATGGATGGCGGCGACGGCGGGGATGGGTGTGCATAGTCTGCTGGAGGGCGTGGCCCTGAGCGCGGCGATGGCGTCGCATACGGTCGATGGAAGCTCAACTGCAAGGATGTGGACAGGATTGGGAGTTTTTCTGGTGATTGTGCTGCACAAGCCGTTTGATGCGATGACGCTGACGACGCTGATGCTGCAAGCGGGAAAGAATACGTCGGCGATGATTCTGATGAGCGTGGGGCTGGGATTGATCGTGATGCTCGGAGCGGTATTGTTCAACGCAGGCGTGACTGCGAGCGGAGAGAGCGGATGGCTGGTGAGTGCTGCGCTGGGATTGTCGGCGGGGAGTTTCTTGTATATCTCATTGAGTGATTTGCTACCGGAGCTGCAGTTTCATTCACATGATCGATGGAAGCTGACGGGCGCGCTGCTGCTGGGGCTTGGATTGGCGTGGGGCATCAGCAGGCTGGAGGCGATGACGCATGAGCATGAAGAAGAAGCGCACCAAATGGAGTTGCAACGCCATTGAGCGGAAGGTGAATTGATGAAGATCAAGGCTGAGAAAGTGCTGGCGGAGTTGAATCGGTTGCGGAATGACCTGGATAAGGATCCGACGGACCTGGAGTGGTTCACGCTTCACCATGCGTTCTGCTTCATTTCGTACAAGATGGGCGAGTTTCAGAAGTATCTGGATGAGACGGTGAAAGAAGGGGAGATGCCGGAATGAGAATGCACGACCTCTCACTTCGCTGCAACCGCTCGCTCACGCTCGCGGCTCGTTGAAGTCAATGATTTGATCCGACGCGGGATTCGGTTCCCTGCAGGAGGCGGGAGATGTTGGAGCGGTGCTGGTAAATGATGAGCAGGGCGATGGCGAGCGTGCCGAAGAAGAGCGGTGAGGCGTTGAGCGCGACGACAGAGAACGAACGGGTTTCTGAAGATGCTCTTGTGTGCAGGAACACAAGAGCCGCGTAATAGAACGGAATACAGCAGGCGACTGACATGCTGGCGAGCGAGATGTATCGAACGGTTTTGACGAGGATGAACCACGTCAGCAATCCTGCGAGCGCGGGGATCGTGAGCAGCGGCCAGATGGCGAGCATGGCGCCGGCGCCGGTGGCGACGCCT
>DASZQE010000274.1:0-1917 GCA_035550175.1 Phycisphaerales bacterium
AGCATGCCAATCAGCGTGCGGAACGTCGGTTCGGGCAGTGCTTCAGGATCACCTGCACCGGGCTTGGCAGTGGATTTGGTTTTCTGCTCTTTCTCGATCAGACGTTCCTTCTCCGCCTGGGCTTGCGCCTTCCAGTCCGAATCGATATGAATCTTGGATGCGGGGGCTTCTTCGCTCATCGGGCGTCTCCATCAAGGGTTGATTTCATCACCGGCAGTATAGGTCGCCGATAATGCTACAATCACCCCCGCAATCATGATTCAACGCAAGGGATTGCCAATCGTGATACTGAGCAAGATGCCAAGCAAAATTATCCTCGGCCTGATGACCTGCTGCGCTTTCGCTGCGTGCCAGTCAGAAACTGTCGTCAGCGGTCCGGCTCGCACGGTGAGTGTGGCTGATTTCAGTGCATCGACCGGCATGAATCAGGAGTCTGTGTCGCAGGATTCCTCGTCGGTCAAGGCACATTCGTCTCCATCCTCGCAATCGTCCCTGTCCGGGACAACAATGAGCACTTCATCGTCTCCAGGCGGTTCGGGAAGCAACACAATGCTTCCGCCCGCAGTGGGCGAGACTCCCGAATCTGAGCGGACAGCGCTGCGACCGTTCCGGCCGGGAGATCAGGTGCTCGTGGAAAGCGTGATCGGTCAGGTCAGCGGCACTCCGATTTTCGCTGACAAGTTCTTTGAACCGATTGCGGACCAGCTCATATCAGAATCGAACCGGCTTGACCGTGCGAACTTCATGGTCAGCGCGAGGCGCATCGTTCTCGAACATTTGAAGGCCGTGGTGTTGAACCAGGTGTTCCTTTCCGAGGCGGTTTCCTCGCTGACTGCGGATGAGCAGAAGGGGCTTTTCTACTTCCTGAATCAAGTGAAAGAGCGCATCAGGAATGAAGCGCTGGGACAGCCTTCGCTCGCCGACAAGGAGTCGCTGGAAAAATACGGAATGACTGCCGATCAGCGGGCGCAGGCGATCCGTGACAGTTCGCTGATCAACAAGCTCATCAATGAGCGCATCACCCCGCGAATCATCGTCTCATGGCGAGATGTGGAAAACGAGTACAAACTTCACGAAGCGGAGTTCAACCCGCCCGGGAGTGTGACGCTTTCACTGATGCAGTTCACGCTGCCGGCGGACGCTGACAAATTTGCTGATGCGCAGAAACACCTGGCCGATGGTGAGCCGTTCGCACAGGTTGCCGACAGCTTGGGATTCAGCAAGTCCGGTGTGTTTGATACTTTCAAGACCGGACCGGGTGGAATATCTGACATTCAGGTCAAGCGGGAGATACGCGATGCGTTGACAGGCCTTTCCGAAGGGCAAACCTCCGCGCCCATCAAGCTTGATTCCAGCGACCCCAAAAACACGACCGAACGAATGGTGCTCGTGCATGTTGACAAGGTGGATCTCCAGGCAAGCAAGTCAATCTACGACGTGCAACATGAAATCTACAAGAAGTTGTACGACGAGCGCGCTACCCAGGAACGCAATCGCTTCATTCGGTCCATCATGGCTAAGGGGAACTATGACGAGATCGACATGATGGCGGATCGTCTTGTTCGCGTGGCAGTTGAACGGTACGGCAAGTGAGCATTTGGAATTTTTTCCGGGCCGCAGGGAACCAGCGTTCACGACTCGGACGCCGGGGAGAGCGGTATGCCGCCCGATGGCTTCGGCGCAGGGGATTTCGCATCCTTCGACGAAACCTGAGCGTGGGGAAGGATGAAGCGGATCTGCTCGCGCGGGATCCGGACGGCGTGACGCTGGTGATTGTGGAAGTGAAAACCCGCCGATCATCCAACCCGCCTCCGGAACTCGCTATCACTCGCCACAAGCAGCAGCACCTCACGCAACTTGCCGCTCGCGTCCTGAAACAGAAACGGTTTCAGGATTGCGCCATTCGCTTTGATGTCA
>DASZQE010000275.1:0-2789 GCA_035550175.1 Phycisphaerales bacterium
GAGGCGAAGAAGAAGGCGTATCTGCACTTTGTGGAGATGGTGGAACCGGAGCTGAAGAAAATCAGCTTTGAACTGGACAAGAAGATCGTGATGAGCGAGTTTGCGGAGAAGCTGGACCAGAAGCGGTACGGCGTGATGCTGCGCGATCTGCGGACGGATGTGGAGATTTTCCGGGAAGAGAACGTGCCGCTGCAGACGGAAGACACGAAGATGGCTCAGCAGTACGAGGAACTGTTCGGATCGTTCGCCGTGAATTTCCGCGGGGAAGAAAAGACGCTGCCGCAGATGGCGAAGTACCTGGAAGAGACCGATCGCGCGACGCGCGAGGAGGCGTGGCGGCTGACGGTCGGGCGGCGGATGAAGGACGTGGAAAAGATCGAAGGCATGTACGAGGCGATGGTGAAGCTGCGGCATGAAATGGCTGTGAACGCGGGGTACGAGAATTTCGTGGAGTACACGTTTGCGCAGAAGCACCGGTTTGACTACACGCCGGAGGATTGCAGGAAATTTCATGATGCGGCGGCGGCTGTGTGCGTGCCGGTGTATCGGGAGCAGAATCGGGAACGGGCGAAATCGCTGGGGCTGACGAAACTGCGGCCCTGGGATCTGGCGGTTGACGTCAGGGGGCGCGGACCGCTGAAACCGTTCAAGAACGGACAGGAACTGGAAGAGAAGACGGCGCGGATGTTCAAGAACATGAACGCTGAATTGGGGGAGTTGTTTGAGGAATTGCGGGACGGGACATCGCTTGATCTGGAATCACGAAAGGGCAAGGGCCCGGGCGGATACCAGGAGAACCGCGACCGGCAGCGCAAGCCATTCATCTTCATGAACGCAGCGGGTCTGCACCGCGACTTGCAGACGATGATTCACGAAGCCGGGCATGCGTTCCACGCGATGCTGTGCAAGGGCGATCCGCTGGTTCATTACCGGCACAGCCCGATTGAGTTTGCGGAAGTGGCGAGCATGGGGATGGAACTGCTGGCGCAACGATCGCTTGGGGAGTTCTATTCGCCGAACGAAGCCGATCGCGCGCGGCGGAGTCATCTTGAGGAGGTTGCGAGGATTCTGCCGTGGATCGCGCAGATTGATGCGTTTCAGCACTGGGTGTACACGCATCCTGAGCACGCGCGTGAGGAGCGCCGGGCGAAGTGGCTGGAGCTTGACGCGAAGTTCGGCGCGGAGCTGGACTGGAGCGGGCTTGAGGAAGAGCGTGCGACGATGTGGCATCGGCAACTGCACTTGTTCTGCGTGCCGTTGTATTACATCGAATACGGAATCGCGCAATTGGGCGCGCTGCAGCTCTGGCGCCATGCGAAGCAGAACGATGCTGAGGCGCTCAAAGCGTACCGGCGCGGGCTTGCTCTGGGCGGCTCGCGGCCTTTGCCGGAGTTGTTTGCCTCAACAGGATTGAAGTTCGAGTTTGATGAACGGATGTTCAAATCGGTGATGGATGAGGTTCGCGGGGAGCTTGCGAAGCTGCCTGTGTAAGTTTGAAAGGCGTGCAGGGGCGGGAGGAGTGATGTGATGAAGGTTCTTGCCGGCGGGGCGGTGATTACGGCGTTGTGGCTCGTGAACGGAGCGTTCGGCGGTGAGCAGGGGTACATGAGTCAGCCGGCGCTGAACGGCAACTCGCTCGTTTTTGTGAGCGAGGGCGACTTGTGGAGCGCGACGCTGCCGGAAACGCTGAGCGGCGAGGTGATCTTGGCGCATCGATTGACGAGCGGCGCAGGCGAGGAAACGCGACCGACGATCAGCCCGGACGGAACGCAGGTGGCGTTCAGTGCTGAGTACGACGGCAACACCGACGTGTACGTGATGCCGATTGACGGAGGCATGCCGAAGCGATTGACTGAAGACCCGGGCGATGACATCGCGCTGACGTGGACTGCGGACGGCGGGAGCATTCTGTTTTCATCGCCAAGGCGAAACCCGATGGGGCATTCGGAGCTGTGGAGCATTTCAACAGCGGGCGGCATGCCGACGCGGTTCGGCTTCGGGGAATGTTCGATGGTGGGGTTGAGCGCCACGGGAAGACGGTTCGCATTCACGCGGTGGTCGAATGAAAACTGGAGCTGGAATCGGTATCGCGGAGGAACGGCGCCGGACATCTGGGTCGGCGAGATGGGAACGGAGAGTTACAAGAATCTGACGGACAATCCTGCGAGCGATCTGTTTCCGATGTGGATCGGCGGGCGGGTGTATTTCGCTTCGGATCGGGACGGAGCCATGAACATCTGGTCGGACAAGGCGGACGGCGGCGATCCGAAGCAGCACACGCACTTCAAGGATGGTGCGGGAACCGACGTTGATGGGTATGCGTTGAAGTGGCCGAGCGTGGACAGCGGGCGCGGTGGGAGGCGGATTGTGTTCTGCCAGGGCGGTCAGCTTTCGATTTTGGACACGGGGAAGGACGCAGTCACGCGACTCAATGTGCAACTGGTAAGCGACCGGGCATTTGCACGCAAACGGTTTGTGCCGCTGATGGAGACGGTGTCGGAGTTTGCGTTAATGAAAGGCGGCGAAGAACTGGTTGTGGGGTCGAGGGGCGATTTTGCAACAGTGGATGTGGACACAGGGGCGGTGACCGAACTGACACAGAGCTCGGCTTCGCGGGAATGGGGCGGGGCGCTGGTCGGCGATGACCGATTGGTGATGATTACGGATGCAGGCGGCGAGCAGCAGATTGCGTGGATGAAGCTGGATGGGTCAACGGGGACACCGCAGATTCTGACACAGCAGAAGAACGGATGGATGTATCCGCCGGCGACATCGCCTGACGGACGATT
>DASZQE010000276.1:0-6629 GCA_035550175.1 Phycisphaerales bacterium
GGTGGTGATGCGTGGCGCTAGTTGGTCAATTCTTCCGAACGATCGATACGAAGCATCGGCTGGCGGTGCCTTCGGAGTTGCGAGAAGCACTGGAGCGCATGCAGGCGGGCGATCGGTTTTATGCAACGCAAGGACCGAACGATGCGCTGTGGTTGATGCCGGATGCGACGTTCAGCGAGATGGTGAAAGCCTTCAAGAGTTCGCTGCTGCCGAATCAGAAGGTGACGGAGTATTCGGAGCTGGTGTTCAGTCAGACCCGCGTTGTGGAGTTAGACAAGAACGGGCGCGTGCTGTTGCCTGAGGAGATGCTGGTTGAGACGGGAGTGGGCGATGAGATCGCGATCCTTGGAATGAATGACCACATGGAAGTGTGGAATGCGGAGAAGTGGAAGAAGGAAGCGGCGGAGCGACGAGCGAGGAAGAAGGAATTGATGGAGCGAGCGATGGGCGTGATGGAAGAGAAACGAATGAACACTGAGGGGTGACAAGTGAAGGAGGGGATAAAGATGGTCCGCGAGATGGAAACATCTGAGCGGACGATTGTGAGGTGAGCGAGGGAAGGGGGCAAACGGCGAGCTGAGCGGGCCTGGATGGCTGCGCGAAGTTCGAGATGGAGGCGACGCAGCCACGGAGGGCTGCAGACCCTTCAAAAACCGGGGAAAACGAGGGGTTCGGGATGTTCGAGGTTCAGCAGAGGCCGTGTGGAGAGAAGACAGAGTTGGCAGCGAGTCGGAGATTGTGGTTGGGTTTGAATGAAGCGTGTTAAGAGTTTCTCGATGGAGGATTGTGGGTGAGATGTCATTGACACCCAGTTGAGCCAGGGACGGCTTGACCCACCAGTTGAAGCGAGTACGCAGGGACTTGGCGGAAAGACTTCGACAAATGCAGAAGCCGGCGTCGTCTCAGGACCGGGGCGCGCAGGCCAACATGAGAAGGCCTCCGAAGTTGCGCAACTTCGGAGGCTTTTCAATTGAAGGGACGTTCGCTTGTGAGCGACGTGATCAGGGCGCGTTCGTACCTGTTGCAGGACGAATGGCGCCAAGGACGGAAGGAACCGCAGAGAGAATCTGCTCAGCGACTTCGCGTCGATGCACGTCTATGTCACGAGGAAAATCGAAGGCGAGACGGACACGATCACCCTTGATGGAAGCGATCCGAACAACCCCGATTGGTTTTGCGGGGTCGCCGATAATGACCTCTTCACCTTCCCGACGAGTAATGACCAGCATGAGAAGGACCTCCTGCCCAAAACAACTGTGCTGTCATGCACAGACCCACCAACTGGAAGGATACCAGAATGAAAACAGCCGGCGAAAGAGAAATCTGAGAAGAATTGTGGAGGGAATGGATGGCGGCTGGGAGGGAGCAAGGACTGGATTTGGGAATACCGCAAAAATGTAAAGTATTGCGATCGCTTGGGTTCCGGTCAGGAGCCTTGCGGGAGTGACAGGGTTTCCGTGCGCAAGATTGTCAGTTGACGGCATGCACCGAGGTGACATCCGGGATTCGCTGCTTGAGGGCCCGTTCGATGCCTGATTGGAGGGTGATGGAACTGGAGGGGCAGCCGATGCAGGCACCCATGAAGCGGACATTGACGGCACCCTGAGGGGTGACGCTGACAAGTTCGACGTCTCCGCCATCGGATTTGATGGCAGGGCGGATGAGGTCGAGGACTTTCTGGACACGCGCGAAGAGCGAAGTGGGATCGGCAGGTGGAGATCCAGATGCGTTGGGAGTGGGAGATTCGTTCCTGGAACCGGGCATTTGCAATTATCTTAGGTTGATTGGACGAAATGGGCTAGAGAAAAGCGATTTGGAGGCGATCGTGAGGGGTTCGTAGGAATTGATGGGGTGCGGATAGACTAATCGCAGGGAGGCGATGATGCAGAGACAACGAGGATGGATGTGGCCGTTGTTGGCGGCGCTGATCGCGGGATCAATGGCGAGCGGGGCTGTGAGCGCGGGGAAGGATCCGATGGCTGTGCTGAACAAGTCGGATTCGGGGTTTCGTGCGCAGAAGGAGGCGATGGAGGAGCTGGACAAGAATCCGGATGATCCGGAGTACATCAAGCTGCTGCAATCACTGATCATGAAGTGGGGGTACACGCAGGACATTCGAATTGAAGCGGTGAACCGGCTGGAGTCGAGGGATCTTGAGGGTTTCAAGCGGACGCTGAGGCAAGACATTCCAAGGCTTGAGGTGTACACATGGCTGCAGTGGCTTTGCCAACACATTGCGGAGAAGGGATGGGTGGAACTGAGCCCGGCACTCGTGAGCAGTTGGGCCCGGCCGATGGCGGACATGAAGGATGAGCTGAAGCGGCCGGAGTATCTGGCACTGGCGAAGATGCACGGGGAGGATCACGTCGTTGACATTGTGTTTGACTTGTTCAAGGACTCAACAAAGGCGTCGGACGCGGGATTGCGGATGCGATGCTGGGACTTGCTGCACAGGCTGGGTCAGCGGGACAGGTTGATTGCGCTGCTGAACAATTCGCAAGTCGGGGCTGATGATGCGCTGCTGATTGATTTGCGGGCATGTGCCCATGATCTGGGAATCCTGCCGATGAGGCGGGAGGAAGTGCTGTGGATTCGCAAGCTGCGCGAGCCGAAGCGGGAGTTGTTCTGGAAGCGGGCGAGTGAAGCGGTGCGAGCGCTGACCGATGAACGGCGTGAGAGCATTGAACTGAGAGATTTGGGGATTGTCGTGTCGGCGTATGCGCATGAGCCGGATCTGCTGCAGAAGACAAAAGAAGAACTGTACGACCAGCTTTCGAGCGAGATCAGCGATCAGAAGCATTACATGACGGCGTCGGACACGGGCGGCGGAGGCGTCGGGGGAAGGCAGCGATTGAGCGACGTACGGAACACCGTGAAGTGGGATGACTTGTCGGCGATGATCATCGCGAGGCGTGCGCTGGACGTGCCGGAAGTCGTGGATCATTTGTTTGACTATGCGGACCGGGATCAGAAGGATCAGTCCACGGAGTATGGAGGAATCATTGATCTGGATGAGAAGGGACGATTTGAGGTGCTGGAGTTTCCGCCAAAGCTGCGGGACAACGATCGGAAGTTCAACCCGACGCAAGAAATGCTGGATGCGGGGTACACGGCGGCATTTCATTTCCATTTTCACGCACAACGACCGAGGAACGAGGAATATGCAGGTCCGGGTTTGGGCGATCTGACGATGGCGGAAAATCTGCGGATGAATTGCCTGGTGATGACGTTTGTGAACAAGGACACGCTGAATGTTGACTACTATCGGTACGCTGGGCTGGTGGTGGACTTGGGGGTGATCACGAGGCCGGAGAAGAAATGACAGTGTGGAAGGCAGAGGCGGCGACGGGACGGTTGCTGGAGTAGAAGACACGCGATGCAACTGTTTCCGATCGTGATCGTGGGAATTGTGATTGCAGCGAGCCGGGGCGCAGGCTGGGCGCTGGGCGCGGAGGACATGTCTGCGCTTGAGATCTGCTGTCTGGTGTGGGGGCCGGTGGCGGTGATCGTTGCGGTGTGCTGGTGGAAGATGAGGAACTGGGCGCGGACGGTGAATGAACCGGGGGGACGAAAAGCTTTTCGATATGCCGAGCGATTCGCCATTTCCGCACGAACGGTGGTGGTGGTGAATCATGGCGTGAGCGTGCTGGGGTTGGGATGGCTAGGATTAGTGCGAGAGGGGATTGCGAAGGTTGTGGGAGGGAGCGGGAATCTGGTGCTTGTGGATGAGTTCGTTGCGATGCTGCCGGCGTTGGCGGGAGTGGTGGGGATATGGTGGGCGTATTACCCGATGGAATTGAGGCTTCGGGAGCGGATGCTGGCGGCGCAGCTTGATTCCGGCGCGAGCGTGCATCCGATGCCGAGCCGATGGACGTACGTGGTGATGCAGGCGCGGTTGCACCTGGTGATGATGATGGCGCCGCTGCTCTTGATTGCGGGGATGTCGGAACTGGTGGGCATGCTGCTGGACACGTGGGCGAGCGAGACGGGGCATGAGTGGGTGGTACAGGTTGTGGAACTGGCGAGCGCGGGGACGGTGTTCGTGTTTTCGCCTTTGGTGGTGCGCTGGCTGCTTGACGTGGAACGATTGGCGGACGGGGAATTGCGGCAAGCCTTAACGGAGATTTGCAGGAGACACAAAGTCAGCGTGCGGGAAATTCTTGTGTGGAAGACGGAGGGGACGGTGATCAACGCAGCGGTGATGGGCATCATGGGATGGTTCCGGTACGTACTGTTGACGGATGGGCTGCTGGAAACCATGCATCCGCGCGAGTTGAAAGCAGTGATGGCGCATGAGGTGGCGCACGTGCAACGGAAACACATTCCGTGGATGATTGTTTCGCTGCTGGCGCTGTTGACGGGAGGGATGGTTGCTTCATGGGGGGTTCTGGTGGCGGCGGATCATGCGGGCGTGCAGTGGAATTCGGATTCGGCGCAATCGGTGGTTGAGGGCGTGCAGGAGATATTGCCGTTGCTGGTTGTGCTGGTGGGCTTCGGGTGGGTGAGCAGACGAATGGAGCGGCAGGCGGACACCTTCGCGGTGCAGGACATGAGCGTGTATGGAGTTGGTGATGCGCGAAAGGATGCGGCGATGGAGAGCGACGACGCGACTCGGAAAGACGTTACGCGAGAAGATGGCGTACCGAAGGTGACAGGCGCAGCGGTGGGGACGATGATGAATGCGCTGGAGGTGATTGCGCGATTGCACATGGTGGATGTGCGGCGGAGAAGCTGGAGGCACGGATCGATTCTGTGGAGACAGGAGTATCTGGGAGGATTGGTGGGTCAGCCGGTGGATCGCTTGAAGATTGATCGGCAGGTGCGATGGATCAAGGCCGGCAGCGCGTTACTTCTCGGCGGCGCATTGGCGGTGTTGTGGAAACTGGGATTGATGGTTTGAGGGCGATCACCATGGCGAAGCGCAACAAAGGCATGACGTTCACGAAGATGCAGGGGATCGGGAATGACTACGTGTACGTGAACGTATTTGAAGAGGGTGAAATTCGCAGGCCTGAAGTTCTCGCACAGCGGATTTCGGACCGGCATTTCGGCGTGGGGAGCGACGGATTGATTCTGGTGATGCCCGCAAGCAAAGCCAGCGGTGCGGATGTGAGGATGCGCATGTTCAACGCGGATGGGAGCGAGGGGATGATGTGCGGGAACGGCATTCGATGCGTGTGCAAACTCGCACGGGAGCGCGGCATCACCAAGAAGAATCCGATGCGGGTGGAGACGAAAAGCGGAGTGCTGGAGTTGCGGTACAACGTTGATGGGCGAGGAAACGTGGGTTCGGTAACGGTGGATATGGGGTTGCCGAGGATCGGCGTGAGGGACATTCCGGTGCGATACCGAGGCGAGGAACAGGCGATCAACGTACCGATGCGGGAATTGCTGGGCACGAAATCAAAAGTGGATTTTGAACTGGTGGAGTGGGAGCTGGGCGCCAAGCGGAACGACGTGTTGATGACGTGCGTGAACATGGGAAATCCGCATGTGGTGATGTATTGCAAGGACGTGGCGCGGGTGGATTTGGAGAAAATCGGACCGATGATTGAGCGGGCGGCGGTGTTTCCGGAGCGCGTGAACGTCCACGTTGTTGAGGTGAAGTCGAAGCGTGAAGCACGGATGCGAACGTGGGAGCGCGGGAGCGGGATCACGCTGGCGTGCGGGACGGGCGCGAGCGCGGTGTGCGTGGCGGGCGTGCTGACAGAACGGACGGGGCGAGCGTTGCTTGCGCATCTGCCGGGCGGTGATCTGAAATTGAAGTGGGATGCGCGGGGCGGACACGTGTTCAAGACGGGGCCGGCAGAGATTGTTTTTGAAGGGGTGTGGGAGGAATGATCAACCCTGCGGAGGATTCGCGTTCTGCTCAAAGAGGGCTTTGACGGAGGGGCGGCTGAGAACGATGAACGTGAAGACTCCGAGCGTGGTGCCGAGGGGAATGGAAAGGCAGCTTATGCCGGCGGTGATGAGGCACATCGTTCTGTTCTTGCGTTTCTGGAGCGAGTAGCCGGTGTGGAGATCGAGGATGAGGAACACAAGGGAGAAAAGGGCTGCGCATCCGCCGATGAGCACGAAGAACCAGAAGAAGAATTCGGGAGGCGGATCGCCGGGCCGCTTCTGCACTTGATTCATGGGCATAATGAAACCGAGCAGGACGTAGAATCCGCCGAAGAGAACCCCGATCGCGTTCAAGCCGCCGAAGACGTAGTAAAGGATCGAGAGCACATTGAGATGGGAGCGATCGGATTCAGCCTGCTGCGCGCTCGGAGAAGGTGATCCGGAGTACAGAGGCGGAGCGGATTGCGGATCGGAAGGATACATGTGTGCTCCTTGAGCCATGAACATTGCTGCGACGCGATAGGATACGCGAATGGCATTTAGCGAGCGTGAGCGGGCAGTGTGCGAGTGGATCGCGGGGCGGGAATCGGCGATGCGCGCGGACGTGGCAACGTATGTTGCGATTCCGACAGGGTGGAATTACACGCAGGGATTGAACGAATTTCGCGGATTGATGGCGCAGCGATTGAAGGAGCTGGGCGCGAGTGTTGAAGAAACTGCGGGTGATGAAAAGCCGGCATGGCTTGAGCATTCCGTTGCGAAAGCGGGCACGCACGATGACAAGGAAG
>DASZQE010000277.1:0-4207 GCA_035550175.1 Phycisphaerales bacterium
ATTCCGCTTACCGTGACGCCCAATCCGCGCTCAAGGGCGACACCACAGGCACTCTCGAAACCTCCGCAAAATCTGACCTCGTCAAGCTCCAGAACGGCGACCCCGAACTCCTCCGCGACTGGCACAAGCTCATCGACTGCACCATGCGCTCCGTCAACGAAGTGCTCGATCTCCTCTCCGTTCACCTCGGTCCGGAAAACAATCACGGCGAATCCTTCTACCGCGATCGCCTGCCCGCTGTCATCGACGCCTTCAAATCCTCCGGCGCGGCTGAACTCGACAACGGCGCGCTCATCGTCCGTTTTCCCGACCGCGATCGCCCCATGCTCATTCAGAAATCCGATGGCGGATACCTTTACGCCACAACCGATCTCGCCGCGCTTCGTTACCGCGTATTTGAAATCGGCGCATCGCTCGTCATCTATGTCGTCGATGCCCGGCAGCGCGATCATTTCAAGGACCTCTTCGACGCCGCACGAAAAATCAACTGGCATCTCACGCCCGACGGCACACCCGCCAAGCTCGTCCACGTCCCCTTCGGTTCCGTCCTCGGCCCCGATCGCAAACCCCTCAAAACCCGCTCCGGCGAAAACATCACCCTCAAGGCCCTGCTCACCGAAGCCGTCCAGCGCGGAACTGATGAAGTCACCAGGCGCGCTGCGAATCCCGATGCGCCCACGCACACCCTTCCGCCCGATCAACTCGCCGAGATCGGCAAGGCCGTCGGCATCGGCGCCGTCAAATACGCCGACCTCTCCTCCGACCTCGCCAATGATTACATCTTCTCCTTCGACCGCATGATCGCCTTTGAAGGCAACACTGGTCCCTATCTTCAATACGCCCACGCTCGCATCTGTTCGATTTTCGCCAAGGCTGAAATCGCACTCGCCACTATCACCTCTGCGCCCTTCCTCATCAATCAACCCGCCGAACGCACGCTCGCCCTCGCCCTACTTCGCTACGGTTCAGTGGTTGAAGACGTTGGCCGAACTCTCGAGCCTCATCGCCTCTGCACCTACCTCTACGAACTGGCCAATGCCTATTCGTCCTTCTACCAGACCTGCCCCGTCCTCAAAGCCGAAGACGACGCCACGCGCCTCTCCCGCCTCAAACTCTGCGATCTCGTCCGCCGCGTCCTCGCCGACGGCCTCTCCCTCCTCGGCATCTCCGCCCCCTCCCGCATGTAGCATTTTCAATGACAACGGGCCGTCCACGGCCCCGTCTGCTCACGTGTGTTACGGGCTGCCTGTTCGAACATCATTGACTCGAAAATGACAGCTTGATTCTCCTTTTCAAACCGAACTTCCGGGGACTGGATTCGAGTTTCTTCCCTACTATGTGTTCATGTCCAAGCCTTCCGCGCCCTCAACACCCTCCGTCTCCTCCCGCATCCCCTTCTTCCTCAGCCTACTCGCGCTTCTCGTCGCCATCGCCGCCTCCGGCATGCTTGTCTACAAGCACTACTCACACGTCGCGCTTCCCGGCTGCGGGCCCCAGTCGGATTGCGATGCCGCCGCCAGCTCCGTCTTCGGTTCCATCCCCATCCCCGCCACAAACTACAAATTCCCCGTCTCACATCTCGGCCTCGCCTATTTCGTCGCTCTCTTCCTCGGCTCGCTGATCGCACGTCACGCCTTCACCGCCTATCACCACTTCGTTGTCCGCCTCGGCGTGTTCGCTTCGCTCTTCTTCATCATCATCCTCATCAAACAAGGTCACCTCTGCCCCTACTGCCTCACGGCACACGCCGGAAACATCGCCTACTGGCTCCTTGGCGAGTTCTCCTCCTCCACCTCGTCCGCCTCTCGCGCCAAGCTTGCCTCTAAATTCGCCACGCTCGCCTTCCTCGCGCTTGTCGCCGGCTTCAGCGCCGTTGAAATCTCCAACCAGCGCGCAGCACGCCTTGAGCAGGAAAAACTCGCCGCCGATTCCACTCAGCAAATCATCGACTCCGCACATCCCGCCTCCCAGGCTTCAACCGACACCCAATCCGCCAACCAACCTCTTTTCACCGGCCGCTATCGCCAAGGCCCAGCGTCCGCGCCCATCCGCATCGTCATTTTCTCCGACTTCCAATGCCCCGATTGCTATCGCGTCGAAATGGAGCTCCGCGCGCTTCTCAAGGCGCACCCCAATGACATTTCCCTCTCAGCCAAAAATTTCCCCATGTGCGCCCAATGCAATCCCGTCGCCCACGGCCAATGCCTGCATGGCAACGCCTGCGCATGTGCCCGCATCGCTGAAGCTGCCGGCCTCCTGCGCGGAAACGATGGCTACTGGCAAATGCACGACTGGCTCTTCGATCGCCACGGATCCTTCGACACCGTCGAACTCCAGCAGGGTCTCATTTCGATGGGGTATGACCCAACCTCCTTCATGTCCGTCGCCATGACCGATCAGGCCCTCGTCCCTGTTCAGGAAGATTGCAAGGAAGCTTCCTCGCTCGGTCTCTTCTTCACCCCCTTCATCTTCATCAACGGCGTCGAGTTCCGCGGATGGGTCACGCCCAACGCGCTCGCCACCGCCGTTAACACCCTCCTCCAATCCAACCTCCCAGCTCGAACCGCTGCTGCCGATCATCCGCCGCTCGCAACCGAAAAAATGATCGGCGACTGGCGCGAGAATCCCTACACCAACATGCCCCACCTCCGCGTGCAGTACACGCTCGGCCCCTCACGCGCTATCGCCCCCATCAACGTCTGGTCCGATTACAACCAGCCCGGCACCGTCGAGCTCGATTCCGCCATCCGCAAGTTCATCGCCGATCATCCCGACCGTCTCATCAATTACACCTTCCACCACTACCCCTTCCAGAAATCCTGCAACCCGCACATCGGCGTCGATTCCCCCCTTCCGCCCACCGGCTGTCTCGCCGCCCGCGCCGCATTCGCCGCTGGCGCGGTCGCCGGCAACGATGGCTACTGGCGCATGCACGAGTGGTTGCTCAAGAATTCCGCCGCCCTCACCGTCGATTCTCTCCGCGCCGCCGCCCCTTCGCTCAAGCTCGATCCCGATGCTCTCATCACCGCGCTTGATTCACCCGAAGTCGTCGCCGCCCTCACCGCCGACATCAACGCCGGCCGCTCCGTCAACCCCAAGGGCTTCCTCCCCCTCGTCTACGTCAAGGACAAATGGCTCCCCCGCTGGGAAACCCCCGCCAACGATGTCCTGCAGAAAATCCTCGATGAAGCGTCAAGGTAAGCGACTGCTTCAAGTAGAAGGGTATGGTATTCCTTCGTCCGAAGCATCCATTATTGCATGGATATTCTTCTCTACTGCTTCGCATCCGCGTTGCCATTTGAGAATATCTTGAGGTATAAGATATTTCATATCTTTCACAATTTTAAGATTGACTTCATATCGTTTCGTTCGGAATTCGATCATGGCTTGTGCGTATTGCGCCATATCAGATTGACGAGTGGTTGATGCAAAAATGAACATGTGTTGACTTTGGCATTTTCTCATTCCATTGCAGATATGTTCATAGTTCTCGCGATATATTTCCCATTGAGATTTCAATGCAGTTCTAATATCCGCAGCGAGATTTTCATCTGCCATCATCGCTTCATATAACCCCTCGGGGTCTGACATGTCAGGATACACGGCTGGCCATGCAATTGCACGATATCGACTTGTGAATTCCTTCGCCTTCACGGAAGAAAGAGCTTCGGCAATTTTCGATGCATAGACATCTTGGATTTTTTCAAGCGGGAGCTGTAATTCAGCGTGGTGCGTCAGCAGGCCCTCCCTGTTCCTCTGGGCAGCTCTTGAAAGCTCTAAATCTGATTCATTTTTTGCATCAAGGATGTGCCCATCCGGAGCAACGACCGTCGCCACCAATAACTCGTATTCTTTATCTCGAATGTTTCGAATAGATTGTCCGATCTTAATGCGCAATGGCGTCGTTTCGCGCTCATACTCAGCAAGCACTGGATCGACTCGGCTTAACTCATCTTCTGTTAGGCCAAGATCATCCTGCACAACTTCCGAAAAGTCTATGACTATTGACCGCAGCCCAATGTATTTATATTTGGCCTCGCGACGCTGTCGGTCTGCGGCGACTCGCCACATTTTCTCTTTTTGCACGTCAGCAAGAATGCTCTCCATCTTGCCAATGAAATCGAAATCGAGGTCCACGATCTCTTGATGTAGCTTTTCTTCTTCTTCAAAATAACTCTTGAACGCCGCTACTGATGACAAATCGCTT
>DASZQE010000278.1:0-5290 GCA_035550175.1 Phycisphaerales bacterium
TAGGCGAACTGGCGGTCAACGTTCGCACGCAGGCAGCTCGAACCGGCACGCAGAATGCCTCGGCGGTGACTACCTGGCTCAGGACATCAGGTCCATGGGAGACATTTGACGTCAAGGATCTTGCCGGCGCTTTGCAACAGATACAAACCGGCTCCCCGATCGCAGGGTTGCTTCTGCTGGCGTTGCTGGGAGTCGTTCTACTCGAAACGCTTTTTGCGCGCTGGTTCAGCCATGCGTACCGCGATCCGACGGGCAAGATCGCCGGCGCCGCCGGAGCCGGGGATCTCCGACGCGGCATACTTCCGTCGTTGCACACACTCGAAAAACCGACATCGGCGCGGTCGGAGGAATCGCCATGAAAAGCCCATTCCTCCGCTGGCTTTTTGACGTCAAATCCATCCCAACCAACGGAGAGCCGGCTCGACTGGTGTGGGAACACCCCTGGCCGGCGTGGGTCTGGGCGCTGCTTTTCATCCTGCTCAGCCTGTTTGCCATCTGGAGCTATTCACGCATGACCGGCAGTCGAGCGGGTCGTGGGCTCTGCGCAGCGCTTCGCCTGTGCCTCATACTTCTTCTGCTCCTCATCATCAGCGGACCGATGTTGGAGGTTCAGCGTGAATCCGTGGAGCAGGACTGGGTGTTGATGCTTGTTGATCGATCCGCATCCATCAGCATTCAAGATGTTGACGATCCGACACAACCCGAAGCTCCGCGCATTTCACGCGATGAACAGCTTCGCGCAGCGCTGGACAAGAACGCGGGCCTGCTGGATCAACTGGCGCGCAATCGACATCTCGTCTGGCTCGGTTTCAGTTACGGCGCGTTCAACCTGCAATCGTCCGCACAGTCACGACCGGCGGCCACCGAGCCCGCCGAATCACCGACCGAGCGGCTTGCGATGGGCGAACCGGCAGGACCGCGCACCAGCATCAACACCGCCATTGAACAAGCGCTTCAGCAGGCTGCGGCACGACCCATTGCCGCAGTTGTCGTATTTTCCGACGGACAGACAGATGATCCGCCTTCCCGCGCGCTTGTACGTCGGCTACAGTCAGATGCGATTCCCGTTTACACGATTCCACTGGGTTCGGACGAGCCTATCGGCGACCTCGCGGTCGGCCGCATCGATGCGCCTCGCAGGGCGTTCATCAAGGATCGCGTGCCGGTCAACGTGCAGATTGATCGACTCGGCGCCGCCAACAGCTCGAGCGGAGCGACGGTCAAACTCATTGACACCGGCACGGGTCAGACGCTCGCAGAAGAGAAGATCAAGCCCGGCGACGAGCGTGATCATGTGACGCTCACAGCGGAGCCTTCGGTCGCCGGGCAAGCGACATGGGAAGTTCGCATTGATTCGGATGTCAAGGATCTTATCGCCTCCAACAACCTCAAGCCGTTCTCCATCGAACTTGTTGATCGGCCGTTGCGAGTGCTGTATGTCGATGGATATCCGCGCTGGGAGTACAGGTATCTCAAGAACTTGTTGATCCGCGAAAAGTCCGTCAAGTCGTCGGTCATGCTTCTCTCGGCGGATCGAGATTTCGCACAAGAAGGCAATGACCCGATAGCGCGACTCCCGCGTTCGCCTGGAGAACTCGCGGACTTTGACGTCATCATTCTCGGCGACATTCCCGCAAACTATCTTTCGCCGGATCAACTCGAAATGATCCGCGATCACATCGCCCAGCGCGGAGCCGGGCTGTTGTGGATCGGCGGGGAGCGCTCCACACCGCACACGTTTGCAGACACGCCGTTGGCGGACCTTCTTCCGATGCGAGGCGAGCTGGACCTTCAGCCGTTGAGTCAGCCCGTGACCATGTCTCCCACACCGCTTGCGGAGCGAATCGGCGTTCTTCGATTGGTGTCGCAAGGCCAGGCCGGCTGGCCCGCGGAGCTCTCCGATTCATCCACAGGATGGTCGCAGCTTTATTACGTTCAGCGCATCGAACCGGGGCAACTCAAGCCCACGACCGAAGTTCTTGCGCAAACCACCAACATGGTCAATGGCGAGAACTTTCCAATCGTTCTTTCGATGCGATATGGCGCGGGCGAATGCCTCTATGTTGCGACGGATGAAATCTGGCGCTGGCGTTACGGGCGCGGCGAGTTTTATCCCGATCAATTCTGGATTCAGATGGTGCGAATGCTCGGGCGAGAGAGCCTTTCCAAGACGGGCGATCCGGCATCACTCGAGGTTGATCCGCGCCGCATTCCCATCGGCCAGTCCGTTCAAGTCAATCTCGAAATCATTGATGACAGCCTGATTCAGGCGCGCCGCGAAGCCGTCACGGCCATGGTGACAGACGAAAGCGGAAGCGAGTTGGCGGAACTCAATCTTCTCCCGCAATCGGGTTCCGAATCCCGATTCACGGCGACCTATCTGCCGCAATCCGTGGGGAACCTTACGGTCAAAATCACCGATCCGCTTCTTTCCAAACAAACCGCTTCGGCGGCGCTGGAAGTCTTTGCGCCGGACGATGAACTCCGACGGCCGCAGACCGACCACAATCTTCTAGCCTCGCTTTCGGCGGCAACCGGCGGCAAGGTTCTCTCGCCGTCGGAACTTGATCAACTCTCAACCATCCGCAACCGCGCGGTCAAGACCCGCAATCCGATCACCGAACGCATCTGGGACACGCCGTTTGTGTTTGCAATCGTGCTGGCGCTTTTTGCAATGGAATGGGTCTCCCGCCGGCTGCTTCGTCTCGCCTAAAGCCCATGATTTCTGATCATTCTGCATCGAACTTTTTACACAACCTGCAACGTCGCCCCTTCTTTTCACGTCTTTAATGTAAGGAACAACCCCGCCTTCCGCGTTATACCGATATTCAAACGAGCCCTGATTCATGCAGCAGATCCTCGAAGAACTCCAAACCATTCGCCGCAAGTCTCGCTGGATGCTGGTCACCCAGCGACTCTCGCTCATTCTTGCGGGCTTGCTGCTTGCGGTTGTTCTCGCAGTCTTTTTTGATTTTGCGATCCGACTTCCGGCGACATTCCGTTTCGTGCTTCTGCTGACGGGGTTGATTGCGCTGGCGGTGATCACGTGGAAATACTTCCTCGCCGCACTCGATTTTTTTCCGTCGCTCACACAGGTTGCGCTTCGTGCCGAGCAGGTCTTGCCGTCGGTGGCCGGGCGACTGGCCTCCGGGGTCGAATTCGCATCGGCCGGCCTTGCCGAGAGCAACGCGCTTGCTGCACGATCGGTCCGCGATCTTCAGGATCGCCTTGCGGGGTCATCGCTCGGCGCGGTGCTCAAGAAATCCACCACCCGCCGCGACCTTGCGATCTTCTGCATCATTGCTGCGGCCGCAATACTTCTCGCACTCTGGAAACCCGCCGAAGCATCCATCGGCCTGACGCGGCTTTTCGTCCCGTTCACTTCCGAACAATGGCCGGCGCGGACCGGGGTTGACTCGCAGATGTATCAGGTTCTTGTCCACGGCCATGCGTTTCCGCGCGGATCAGCGCTACCGCTGCGCGCACTTGTCACCAGGGGGCCGAATGACCAACCCGTTGAGGCCCACTTCCGCTTCAAGAAAAACGATCGCTATGAAGATTGGCAGACCGCTGAGCTGACATGGCAAGGGCCGACCGTGCTCGGCGGCGCCGTGCATGAGCGCCTCATCGACACATCCGCCCAGGCGGTCGATGTGTACTTCACCACCGCCGACTCTCACACAGAAACCGAATCGATCGTTCTTGTTCAGCCACCCGCGGTGCTGCGGGCCACGATCAACATCGCGCCGCCGAACTATGCGTCCAACGTCGCTTCGCTTGAGGCAGAGCTCGGTCCCGGCACGGACAAGCGAGCGATCACAGAAATACCGATGCTTACAGGGTCAAGCGCGCTTCTCAAGCTCACGTTGAACAAGCCCATCAACCCGCCCGCGGGGCAGGATGAGGAATCCTGGCTTCGTCAAACACTTTCCTGGCCCGCAGACCAGCCTGCGCCGAAATTCATCTCGCAGGAAGAAGGAATGGTGTGGTCGCTGTCATGGCCCCTGATGCAGACGGCGAATTTCAACATTCGCCTGTTTGACGAGTACGGGCTTTCCAATTCCGAACCGATCAACTACCGCATTGCCGCTGTTGAGGATCGCGATCCCGCCATTACGATCACCCAGCCGCAGGCAGATCAACCCGTCACCGCCGCTGCAATCATTCCACTTTCCGAACAGGCGACGGATGATGTTGCGCTCACCCGCATGGGCTACACGGCGGACGTGCAGCGAAAGTCTGCATTGCAGCCGGCAACCGCCTCGGAGAATCCCGATTCGGTCCACGACTGGTCTGACCAGATGGTCCTTGAAACTCCGCGAGAATCGGCAGCATTTGATTCATCGATTGATCTCAAGCCGCTGAATCTTTCGGAAGGCGACGTTGTTGATGTCACAGCCTTCGCTGAAGACGTTTTCAGCCTCAACGGCGCACCGCACCATGTTGCTCAATCGCCGCCGCGCCGTCTTCGCGTGATGTCGGATGTGGACATGGCGACGCAGCTTCGCCGGCAGTTTTCCATTATTCGCCAGAACGCCATCCGCATAGAGGCGGTTCAGGCGGAACTTCAGGACGAGATTGCGGAAGAATCGATCAAGCCGGGCGTCGATCGCGCCCAAGCGCAGATCTCCGAGCGCATCGCAGCCCAGCGCCAATCGATCGAGGATGTTCAACAGGCTCTGAAGCAGAATCGTCTCAACGACGATCAACTGAACGAACTTGTCAATCAGGCCCGCGACATTGCTGAGCACGCAGGTCGTGCCGCCACTCGCGCCACGGACCTGATTCAAGCGAGAGCCAATCCCGCTCCGACAGAACCCTCGACAGAGCAGCAGAATGGCCGGGGGTCATCGGAACAATCCTCGCAGAACCAGCCGTCGGGCAAATCAAATTCCGCACAACAAGACTCCTCTGTAACGGGTCAACAGCGCGCATCACAACAAAATGGCGCGAATCAGCAACCCGCCGGCAGTTCGCAGAAGCAGTCATCGTCGGGCCAGGAAACCTCAGCAGAACAGAAGAACCCGTCAGGCAAGCCGTCGCCGCAGGATGCCGCAGCTGCACCCACGGCGCGCAATGCTGAGCCGCAACCTGGAGACAAGCCGATCACAGAAGCCCAACAGGAAGTCCGCGATGAACTTGCGGACCTCATTCAGCTTCTTGATCGAGATGAAGACACATGGGTTGTCACACACCAACTCGAAAACCTCATTCAGGAACAGCAGCGTCTTCAATCACAAACACAGAAAGCCGGCGAGCACACCGTGGGCCAGCACGCGGAAGACCTTTC
>DASZQE010000279.1:0-1789 GCA_035550175.1 Phycisphaerales bacterium
CACCGCATGGCGAGTTTCACGAAACCGTTGCAGGCACTACGGCTATCCGCTTGGCCAATCCGCCGCCTGCACCGAGTGCGGTCGCCCCGTCACCCCGCACGCTTCCTTCCCATGTTCATAGCCCGAACTCGGGACATTCCACGGGGCTTCATCGCTCGCCTCGTGTTTGCGCATAACACGTTCCCGCTGTGCGCAACACGCTCGCAATCTCCTGCCAACCATCTCTTGATATGCCCCGGCGAATGCGAGTGTCGCCGCCGATGTGGGGATTTGTTCAGATCTGTGCTCCTGCGCGCACAAATATCTGTCGCCTTCTGTTCGGTGAAGCTCGCCCGGTGCGCGCAATCAAAGTGCAATCGTTTGGGCAGCTCGATTCCTGTCTCAAAATCCCAGCCCCTCTCAATCCGCCATCTGACCTTGCTCCTGCATATCAATCGCTTTCTTTGCGCGCACAATGAAATAATTCGCTCGCCCGCCGATCTTTCGCACCCAGCCGCCACACGGTCGTCGTCACGCCTTTCACTCTTCGACCCGATACAGTGTGAATCATGCACTCCCGCGTCGTCCAGAATCTCATGGTCTTCGGTATCGCCGCATGGATGCTGCTTGGTGTGTATTCCGGCGCGCTCAACGGCGGCATGCTCTTGGATGATGACAACCTCATCTATGAAAGCGCCGTTGTTCGTGACCCGCACGCGCTTCCCCGCATCTGGATGGACGTCAACGCCACCACGGACTACTACCCTCTCACCTACACGAGCTGGTGGCTTGATCTTCGCCTCGCCGAGCTTTTCAACATCTCCGATCACTTCAACGTCAGTATTCACCTTGAAAACATCGTGTTGCAGGCCATCTCGTGCATGCTTGTATGGATGATCGCCCGCAGGCTCGGCATCAACGCCTGGGGCGCGGCGCTCGCTGCGGGCATGTTCGCGCTGCATCCTCTGCAGGTCGAGAGCGTCGCGTGGATGAGTCAGCGCAAGAACGTCCTCAGCGGCCTGTTCTACCTGCTCTCCGCATACGGTTTCGTGCGCGGCGTCATGGAAACCGACCGTTTTAAACCCACCTTGTACAGTTTCGCGCTGGGAATGTTCCTGTGCGCGCTGTTCGCCAAGCCGCGCGTCATGACGCTGGCGGCAAGCCTGATCGTGCTGGCGTGGTGGAAGGGCGGGGTACTCTGGAAACGGCGGGCTGCGCTCGCGCTGCCGTTCCTGGCGCTCGCCGCGCCGATGGCGTGGTGGACCATGCACATTCAGAAAACCCATGTCGGCACCTCGCTGAGTATTTTCAATCACACACTGCCCGAGCGCTGTGTGATTGCCGGCAAAGTTTTGCTTTTTTCGCTCGGAAAACTCGTTTGGCCGGCGGATTTAAGTTTTGCGTATCACCGCTGGAATATTGATACGCATGTCTTTGTGAACTGGCTGCCCGCCATCACATGTATTGCAATTCTTGCATCAGCCTGGATGGCCATTCGATGGATCGGGCGCAGCGTGTTCGCAACGCTCGCGCACATTGTGATCAGCCTGTCTCCATCGCTTGGATTCATCAGCATATTTTGGCATCGTTACTATTGGACCGCGGATCACGAGCAGTATCTGAATGTGATCGGTTTCGGGTTATTCATCGGCGGAACGATCGGCGCGTGGATGGAAGGCAGGCAACTGTTCGGCGTGAGAAATGCGAATCAAATTCCACCAACGATCGCATCAAGCGCCGGTTCGCCGCGTGATCGTGTAAGCACGTCAAGCACAAGTCGCGCACGCGGAAAATCCAAGCAGACGAGCAC
>DASZQE010000280.1:0-1713 GCA_035550175.1 Phycisphaerales bacterium
ATCGTCTTGATCTCCATCCCCAATCCGCAGTCAATACTTCATTGCGTGGCACGCCGCTCACCGTTTCTGTTGACGGTCATCCTCGCCACGGCGTCGGCACCGGCATTTCCGCACACGACCGCGTTAAAACCATCCAACTCCTGCTCAACCCGCAATCCAAGCCCGACGATTTCGTCCGCCCCGGCCACATCAACCCCCTTCGCGCACGAGACGGCGGCGTCCTCGTGCGCACCGGCCAGACCGAAGGCTGCATCGACCTCATGCGCCTCGCCGGCCTCAAGCCCGCAGCCGTCCTCATTGAAGTCGTGCTTCCTTCCGGCGAAATGGCCCGCCGACCTCATCTCGAACTCATCGCCGCCGAACACAATCTCAAAATCTGCTCAGTCGAGCAGATCATTCACCACCGCCTCGAACGTGAAACACTCATCTCCCGCATTGACCCGATCAACGGCACACCGCTCCAAACCCCCTACGGCCAATTCAATCTCCTCGCCTATCACTCCGTCATTGATCCCCTTCCTCACCTTGCACTCACGGTCGGCAACGTCGGCCGACTCGATTCTCTTTCCCATCGCCCCATTCCCGTTCACACACCGACCCTCGTTCGCATGCACAAACGCGATCTTCTCGGCGACATCTTCGATGACCTCTCCAACCCCACCGGCCCGCAGCTTCGCGCTTCCTTGAAAATGCTTCAACAGACTGGTTCCGGGGCCCTCGTCTACCTCCGCACGCAACCCGCAGGTGATGAACTCCGCGACCGCCTTCAGCAAATCCGCTTTCCGCAAACGCGCGACATCAACACCCCCGACTTCTCGGACGCCAAGGGTCTCGTTCCGCTCCGTGAGTTCGGCATCGGCTCGCAGATTCTCCGTGACCTCGGGCTCACGCGCATCCGCGCCCTCACCAATCACCCCAAGTCCCTTCCCGGGCTCAGCGCGTTCGGCCTTGAACTCGTTGAACAAATCCCCATCGCTCCGCTCGAATGAAAAAAAACGACCCGCATCTCTGCGAGTCGTTGAGTGTTCGTATGTGGTGATTGCTGGAGCTTATTTCCGGTTGCCGAACAGAATCGCCACGCGCACGACGAGCTTAACCGCCTCATAGTAGATCCACGCCAGCGTCACAAGCAGTGCATACGCGCAATACCACTCCATGTACTTCGGCGCCCGGTTCGAGACATTCTGCTCAACCATCCCCAGATCCATCACCAGCGTCAGGCTCGCCAATCCGAGGATCAGCAGGTTCACGCCCAGTCCGATGAACCCCATCGTGCCCTTCGCAGTCACTGCGCTGTAGAACGTGACGAATGGCATATGCACACCGAAAAAGCTCAGCGCAAACGAAATCATGTACGTCACGAACAACGCAAGTATCCCCGCGCGAACCACCGCCGCCAACCCGCGCGTCGGCTTGATCCACCCCATGCGGTACAGTCCGAGCACGCTCAGCGCACATGCACTTGTCACCACAAATGCCTGAATGCCCACCCCGCCCATCACCGACAACTTGTTCTGCGCCAGAATCTGATCCGCCAGCGCCGTGAACGCGCCAAGAAATGTCCCTTCAACAACCGCAAAGACTGGTGCCAGCACAACCGACCACGCCGGCTTCCCGTACAGCAGAAACGCCAGCGTCAGAGACACCACGAACGACGTCAGCCAGCTGATGAACAACGTCGCGGGATATTTCACCGCCAATGCATATCCGCAT
>DASZQE010000281.1:0-2605 GCA_035550175.1 Phycisphaerales bacterium
CACTGTGGATTTCATGGCCAAAGAAGTCATCTTCCTTGGCGACACCTGAAACTTTGAGTGAAAATCAAATCCGCGATCTCCTGCTGCCTACCGGCCTGGTTGATGTGAAAGTCGCAGCCATTGATGCCGACTGGTCCGGTCTGAAGTTCGTTTTCCGGCTCAAAGAGCGTTGATCTGCTCGTTTCCTCATGGTTCTGCACGCGCGGTTCTCTACAATCTTCCTTCGCGCTCATGTCCTATGCTCTTCCGCTCATTTCCAGTGCAGGCTCCGCAACCGCGCCGCCTCCGCGCGCACCGGCACAAGCCCATCGGCCGGATCATCTCATTGATTCGCACGGCCGGATCATCCGCGATCTCCGTCTCTCCCTCACCGATCGCTGCAACTTCCGCTGCGTCTACTGCATGGACCCGGATTTCCGCTATATGCCCAAGACGCAACTGCTCAAACTCGATGAATACGTTCGAGTGATTCGCCTGGCATGTTCACTGGGCATCCGCAAGATTCGCCTGACGGGAGGCGAACCCACGTTGTATCCGCAGCTGACGCAGCTCATCGAACTTCTCGCGCCATTGGACATACCCGATCTCGCGCTCACGACCAACGGTTCGCTCCTTGACCGCATGCCGTTGGAACGCTGGCGAGCTGCGGGACTGCATCGCATCACGCTTTCGCTGGATTCGCTGCGTCCGGATCGTGTTGCGGCCATCACTCGCGCTGCGGTGCCGCCGGACCACGTGATCCGGGCGATTCAGCTCGCGCGTTCAGCGGGGTTTGCACCCATCAAAGTGAATGCGGTCATCATGCGGGGCGTGAATGATGATGAACTCTGCGAATTCGCGGACTTCGCGATTGAGCATCAAATTCAGATCCGCTTCATCGAATTCATGCCCCTTGATTCCTCACATGCCTGGTCCCGCGACCTCGTCGTCTCCGCCGATGAAATGCTCGCAACCCTGCGCACTCGCCATGAACTGATTCCGGTCACTGATGATGATCCGTCATCCACTTCGCTCAATTTCCGATTCAATGACCAGTCCGGTTCGCAGAACATCGGCATTGGAATAATCGCCCCCGTCTCTCGCCCCTTCTGCGGCGCCTGTTCCCGTCTCCGTATCACAGCCGATGGCAAGGTCCGCCCCTGCCTCTTCAGCATGCAGGAGTTCGACCTCCCGACCCTCCTCCGCGATCCCGCTGCCACCGATGCCGACCTCCGCAACTTTCTTGTCGATTCCCTCTGGCAAAAGCAGGCCGGCCATGGCATCGGCTCCTCAACCTTCGCCCAGCCGCAGCGCACCATGTCCGCCATCGGCGGGTGAACGCTCACAATCTGATTTTTCACAAATCATTCAGCGAGCAATCACTCATCCGCCGCTGAAGATCTTCTTGATCATCTCCGGCCCGTTCTCCCAGAAGATCAGCGCCACGCCCATCAGCGCGTCGCCGGCAATGATGCCTGATGCCACAGGGAATGTGTATTCCTTGGCTTTGGCCGGATAACGCTTCTCAAACCAGAACCCGATCAACGCACCAAGCATGAACAGCACGGAATAGAAGAACTGGAACACCCACGCCAAACCGATTCCAGCGGCACTCGGCACGTACGGCTTCATTTTCGCGGGCACAATCATGCTGATCACCGGCAGAATGATGCCGACCAATCCTCCGATGATGATCGACCAGAATTTCACTGGTCCAAGCGACTTGATGAGACCACCCTGTTCAGTCATGTGGCTCATGGCTTCCGCCACGCCTTTCCACGTCTGCGCGGCAGGGGCGGGGAACTGCGTGGTACCCAACGCATTTGCGTCCGGCACGATCAGGTTGAAGGCAAACACGGTCACCAGCGTTCCGGTGAAAATGCCGCAAAACTGCGCAATGAATTGCTTTCGCGGATGCGCACCAAGCAGATAGCCGCTCTTGAGGTCCGTCAACAGGTCTGCAGAGGAGCCCGCAGCGCCTGCCGTGATGTTCGCGGCCATCAGGTTCACGTTCATCGCGGCTGTCGGGGAGATTGGTCCGCCTGCCGGATGCAGCAGGCCGAACGTCAACTGCATGATCTTCCCCATCGCTCCGATCGGAGTGGTGTCCGTTTCGCCGGTTACACGGCATGCCACCAAGGCAAGTCCGAACGTCACCGCCACCGCCAGAATGCTCTCCCAGTACGGCATCCCGAACGTCCGGTTCGCCAGCCAGGCAATTCCGATCAACGCAAACAACTGACCGCCGATGAACCACGATGCAGGCGTCTCGATCTTCGCCATTGCGTCATTCGCGTTTTTCTTTCCCTTCAGGGCTGTGGCCATTCCGCTGAATGCCCGGACGATGGCTTTCCATTGCAATGCGAAGCTCAGAAGGCCGGAGGTCACCATGCACGAAGTTCCGCCCCACAGTGTCCATTGCACCAGATCGCGGAATCCCGTCGCCTGCGTCACGTTGTAGTGATGCAAAGCAGGCACGAAGACCATCCAGCACAAGATGCCGCCGATCAGCATGCTCACGCACACCCGCATGCCGGTGATCGCGCCTGCGGCAATGAACAGAGGATCCCAGACGAATGACACAGTGTTTCCGACAAGTCCTGCTCCGAGGACCTTTGTGTTCAGG
>DASZQE010000282.1:0-4785 GCA_035550175.1 Phycisphaerales bacterium
GGGCGTAATTGATTTCGAGATCGCCGGCGGGGTGAGTGCCGCCTTTAATTCCAGCGTTACTTTGTTCGAGATGTTCGACGAGCGCTGGACATTCGAAAACGACAAATCCGTTGTTGAATGCGTTGCGCTTGTAGGTTTCGCTGAAAGAATAGGCGATGACGCAGGGGATGCCGAAGTGCTGAAGGCATGTAGCGGCCTGTTCACGCGAGGAACCCGTGCCGAAGTTACGGCCGGAGATGACGACGTCACCGGAGTGCGCGATCGAGGTGAATTGCGGATCGTAGTTATTAAAAGATGCGGCGGCCATTTCTGCGGGCGGGACATCATCACGGTACGTGAGCTTGCCGGAATAGATGCCATCGGTGTTGAGATTATCGATGGGGAGCCAGAGCGCGCGAGCGCGAAGCGAGGAAGGGAAGCCGGGAATGATTTCAACGGAAGCAGAAGAAGGAGGCGCAGCGGGAACGCGCTTGATATTGAAGCGAGGTTTATCTGCGCCGAAGCGAGTTGACGGAGGAGCGCAGATGTACCCGGCGATGGCAGAGGCGGCGACGACTGCAGGCGAGCCGAGATAGGCCTTGGCATCACGATCACCCATGCGACCCTTGAAGTTGCGGTTGGTGGCAGAGATGCCGACTTCACCGGCTTTGAGCGTTCCCGCGCCGAGACCGATGCAGGGGCCGCAGCCGGAGGGTAGCGCGATGGCGCCTGCGGATGTGAGTTTCTGCCAAGTGCCTTCGGCTTCGGCCTGCTTTTGGACTTCCGCGCTCGCGGCTGCGACATAGAATTCAACGCCGTTTGCCACTTTGTGAGCGTTTATGACATTGGCCGCTTCGCGGAGGTCTTCGAGACGAGCGTTCACACAGCTCAGAAGATAGGCTTTGTTAATTTTGACTTTGCGGGGTTCGATGTCCGGGAGCGCGGTCATGGTCTTGACATCATCGGGGCCGGAGACGTGCGGGATGACGGTGGAGAGATCGAGTTCGAGCTCGGCAGCGTAGTGAGCACCGAGATCGGATTGAAGTTCGTTACGCTTGGCCCACCAGGCATCGACATCGGAGCGGGTGATTCGGTTCACACTTTTCTTGTTGAGATAGTCTGCGCGGCTGTAGAGATAGTCTCGCAGAACTTCATCGAAGGGGAATATGCCGACGAGCGCCCCCCACTCGGTAGTCATGTTGGCGATGGACATGCGCTGATCCATCGAAAGGCAGGTGACGCCATCACCGGTGAACTCGACGGCCATGTTGAGGACTTCATCATTATTAAAGAGACCGCAGAGAGCGATGATGACATCCTTGCCGACGACGCCGGACTGGAGCTTGCCCTTCAGAGTGCAGCGAGCAACGGGCGGAACCTGCCACCATGTGACGCCGGTGGCCCATATGGACGCGGCATCGGTGCGGACGACAGGCGTGCCAAGGCAACATGCAGACCCGTAGAGATTGGAATGCGAATCGCTGCCGACGACCATGCTGCCAGGCGTGACGTAGCCTTCCTGCACCATGACCTGGTGGGAGATGCCGGTGCCGGGCGGATAGAAATCGATGTTGTGCTCGCGCGCGAAGGATTGAATCTTGGCGTACTTGCCGAGATTTTCGGGCGTGTGATTCTGAATATCGTGATCGATGGCGAAAACCGGCTGGCGGGGATCGTGAATGCGCGGCGTGAGCGGCTCGCCTGTGGTTATGGAGGTGAGGCCTTTGAAGATCTCTTTGAATTTTGACATGACGGCGGACGTATTGTCGTGTGTCATGATGTGCTTGGGATGGATGGTGATAATGTCGCCTGAGCGTGCAGGCTGGTTGGCAGGCAAGCCGACGGCGTGTGCGGTGGCGAGTTTTTCGATGAGGGTGAGAGGAGTGGGCATGGTGACCATATTGTACGAGGTCTCATGGCCCTGTTGAATGCTGTTGCGGATTAGCGTTTACGCGAGCGCCGCATTCAGTGCATTGAGGTGACGTGCCGACAGGGTAACCGCATTGGGTGCATTTTCCGCGCCGTTGTCGAATCAAGCGACGACATGCAAAGGGAATGAAGATAAAAATCCAGATGATGCCCGTGTAGATAATGGTATTGAACACAAACCCTGCGATGAGCGGCCGACACGGCACCCAGACGTCGCCCAGGTCATCAGAATTGCGGGCAAATCTCAAACCGGAAACATTCAATGCTGCATGGGCCGACCAGTCGCCTGTCCATATCTGGTAACACAAAGACCGAGCTGGCCATCCCCATTGATACTCCCAAATCTCATCGTACGATTGGGAGTCCAATCCTTCTGCGTCATCAGTAATGGTCACCAAGCGGCATGAATCGTCGATGGACGCTCCGCCATACAGATCGATTGTTCGACCAGACAAGCGCTGGTCATTATTTTCTTGCGATGGACCGCCAAAGCGGTGCCAGATTTCATTGACCTCGGAAGATTCAAGAACCTCATGCTTAGGCCATTGATAAGGAGACGATGAACGATTCTTCAAATGAAATGCATAGAATAATCCACATGCCACAATTACATTCACAACCGCACCCGCCATCAATAGAAATGAAATCTGCAAGATCGCTCGCCGCATCGTATTCTTCCTAAGAATTTCAGGTCATCCATCTGGATTCTGAAGAATTGATTGCAATCGATCAGCAAGCTGTTTGGAATACTGCATGGGCCAAGTTGAATCGATCAGGCCGACGGAGATGAGATCGCGGAGGTGAGTGCGGTCCTTGTCGCGAAAGGCGGTGAGTTTGATCTGCACGAGTTCGCGGAGGTTGAGCACACGAAATGCGCCCATGTCGGTCGTGTGAGAGATATCCGGGTTGGACGCAGGCTCGCCGGGTTTGACGAGTTCGCCGGCAAAGACAAGATGGACGGCATCGCGCGGACTTGCTGTCGGCGAATCCAAAAAGAGATCGAGACCAGCGGCGCGACGATACACAAAACCTGCTGATTCAAGCGCGGACTTGGCTTTCTCGAAATCGGTTCGTCGAATCAGAACATCGACATCCTGTGTGTTGCGGACCGCGGCGCGATCGACCGTGGCGACCCACGCGGCAACTGCGTTCCCGCCGATAATGGCGTACTCCACATGTGCGGCTTGCAAGGCGGAGGCAGCGGAGACGAGGCGTTTGCGAACCAGTTCCACGGCATCCACCATTCGCTGCAAGAGTGCGTTGGAATCGCGATCGTTCACGATACGCTGATTATAGTTGAATCATTTTCCAAGCGAGATATGAAATGTCTCAACATCAACCGGCGCGCTTCCATCGGCCGGATTTGCCGCCTTTAATGATGTTGATGGATTCAATCATCAACACATCGAGTATCGCAAATGTGTCGGCTGAAGATACGACGGACATGGTTCGCCCGCTTGGCGCTAGAATCGCAAGCTCAGGATGGTCAACTCGATATTGTCGACCACCAGTTGTCTTCAGCACGAACGGCAGGAAAGGTTGAGCGCGAAGTGCATCCCGGATTTGATTTGAAGTCATACGGGGATTCTAGCTGGAATGAGCAATTGATTCCAAGAGAGAATTTCACTTCGTTGCTGCTTTCTTGCCGAGCACCTTGGCGATGTCGAAATCGATGAAATCGGCGTGGTGGAAAATCCAGGATTCGATGGTGCGTTCAACCTTGTCGCCTTCGTGGGAATGAGTGGCGATGATGTGCATGACCTCGGCGGGAATGTTGTGCTTATAGCAGAGCGCGACGCCGGAGAAGGGGTGGCGGAGCATGTCGCCGTAGTGGCCCTTGATGACGTTGCCGGAGGCGTCCTTGTCGAACTCGAGCATTTTGCCGACATCGGCGAGGAGCGAGCCGGCGATGAGATGATCGAGATTGACGGGGATGCGCGAGCCGAAGACTTCGTTGAGCACCTTGGTGATGGCGATGCACTGCTTGCAGCAGGAGTTGAGGTGCTCGACGAAGCGGAGATCAATCTTGCCGGCGAGGAGCGTGAAAGGAATTGCGCGGATTTCATCGAAGGTCCAACCCTTGCCGCCACAGCCGATGGTGAGCGCTTCGTTCCAGACCGCGGCGACGTTGTCACGCAGCTTGGCGTCTTTGATATCCATGAGATTGGGGAAGAGTGTGGCGATGTCTTTGGTGGTGTGCATGGGAAGAAAAAAAGGCACTAGGCAATAGGCACTAGGCAATAGGGTAAGAAGATCACATGGAACATTTTCTGCGATTGCGCACGATGTGTCAGGTGGCCGTTGCGAGATCGGGATGATACTCGGAGCGGAGGATGGCGTAGTGGTGTGTGTCGAGCACTTCGCCGGCCTTGATGACGTTGGCGCGGAAGCAGCCTTCGTAGGTCATGCCGGCTTTCTGCATGACGCGGCCGGAGGAGGGGTTGTTGGCGAAGTGATGGGCTTCGACGCGGTTGAGTTGAAGGGCATCGAAGCAGAAGGAAATGACGGCGCGGAGCATTTCCGTGCATATGCCTTTGTTCCACCAGGGGACGTAGACGGCGTAGCCGATGTCAGCGCGTTTGTGGTCGGGAGTGATGCGCGCGGAAATGGAGCCGACGATCTGGTTCTGACTGCCGAGCAGAGAGGTTTCGCGCAGGACTGCCGCGAAGGATGCTGCGACGCCGGTCTCCCAGTTCTTTCGAGACATGGCGAAGAAATCATGCGCGTGATGGAGTTCATAAGGATGCGGGACGAGCGCGGTCGTGCGCCAGATGAGTTCATCAGCCATGTACTTGGCGACGATGGGCGCATCATCATCAAGCCAAGGACGAAGAATCAGGCGGGAAGTTTTAAGCGTGGGCTGCGCGGGCATGGGAT
>DASZQE010000283.1:0-8503 GCA_035550175.1 Phycisphaerales bacterium
GACCCGTCCGCATTGAATTGCATTGATGTGGAGTCAATTGATTGATGCGCATCGGATTCATTTCCGTCCAGCACCGCCACTTGCTTCCCGCTGTTCGTGCCGATGTATGCAAGATGCGCCCCGTCCGCGCTCCACGTGTACGTGCCGCACTCGTCGTAGTTCATGCTTTTCTTGCCGTCCACGACTGCATATGCAGCCATCCGGCTGTTGTTGGTCGCGTATCCCGTGTACGCCCAGTGCCCGCCCGCCGGGCTGAAGCTGATCTTTGAAGTCCGCTCAAAATCCGGACCGGCCTGCCCGTCGATCACCGCTGTCCAGTGCTGCACATAACTGGGCGCTTTCGGATCGTTGAGCTTCAATCCTGAATAACCGACGTGTTCGCCGTCCGCGCTGTACGTCAGGGAATCAATCTGCTGAAACTTGGGGCCCGCTTTGCCATCGACAACAACGCTGAATTCCTGTGAGTTGGATGTTCTCGCCACATATGCGCAGTGTCCACCCTTCGGACTCCATGTCACGTGATCAACGCCCGGATACGCTTGTTGTTCCTTCCCATCGACAACAGCTTTCCACTCTGCTTTGCCGGTCCTGTTCTGCGCGGGGTATGCGAGGTGTTGTCCATCAGCGCTGAAAACCAATTCGCCCGGGAGCAGTTGGTCGTACATCGGACCCGTTGCATCATCAACGACAACACATTGCTTCTGGTCCTTGATGCCGATATACGCGAGCCTGTGTCCCGTGGGTGCGAACAACGCACTGAGAATTCTGTCGAATTCCGGTCCGTTCTTTCCGTTCACCACCATCATCCACTTCGATCCGTCCTTCGTCGCCATGTACGCTACGGCGGTCTTGTCAGGACTGAGCATCAGCAGCGTCGGCGGTGGCCCGCCCTGCGTCATCATCGATGCTTGCTGCACCGCGCTGTACGGCTCGCTGGCCTTGCCGTCCACGTACACGATCTTTCGTGAGCCGGCGTTCGCAAGCAATGCCACGCGACTGTCATCCGGCGTGATGGATATGCTCTGCGCGCTGTCCGGCATCGGCCCCAGCGCGGATTGCTTGATCACGATCTGCCCGCCGCCTGCTGCCGCGTCATCACCGTTCGCGCTATCGGAATTGATCAACATGCAGATCGACGCAACCAGTGCCGCATTGAGCGCACAACCGCGAGCAAAACCATCCATCAATGTTTCTCCTTCTGAACATTTTCAATCAATCTGGATAAGAATGATTGTTTGTGAGCAACCCGCCAAGTCGGTGTGATATTGCCGAATTGAACCAATTTGCGCGCGCCGACGGTGTTCGCGTTCTCCGAAATCGCGTTTATCTTCGCGCACTGTCGGAGAGCACGCAAGACCGCGAAGTATTCCATTCAAATTTCAAGGGAAATCCACATCCTTCGGCGCGCCTTGAACCCCCAGCGGCGCAGCGTGCGCGCACAACAAACGCCGGTTCGCATATTTTCAGGGTGTCCCGTTGATTCAGTCCGAGTTCCCTTGTGCGCACAACAAGAAGAGCTTCATGCGCGTTGAAAGCGTCAAATCGGGCGCACGTGCAGCGTCTCAAGCAGCGCATCCGCGGCGTCGAAATACAGCGATTTCAACAGGTGGGCCGGCAAGCGGACTCCTCGCAGCATCGGCGAAGCATCCGCTGCATACTTCTTCGGATCCACCATGTGCAGGTCCGGATCGGCAATCGGCGAAAGTCCAACAAAATCAGTTTCCCAGAGCGTCCGCAAGGCCCAATACCGCGAGGCGTACAGGTCAAACGCATCTTCAGGCGTGTCGGCCTTTGCGGCCATTTCTGTTTTTTCCTTTGCCGGCATGAGATGCTCATCCACGGTCACGATGTCTGAGCCGAAGAGAACTCTCCCCTGAAACCGCGTCAGGAATTCAATTCTTTCCGCAGGAGTATGCACCGACACTTCTCGCACCATCCACTTGCACGCGCTGGCATCGAGATACAGATTCGCATGACGTGACAGGAGTTTTGAAAGGAAATCGAGATCCTCGGGCCAACCGCCCATGTGCGCTGCGATCCACGGTTGCGTAAATTGATCAAGCAGTTTTTCAAGCGGCTTGTATTGGTCAAGTTTTGTGCCGTACGTCTTTGCGTCGGCATACTTCGTCGCGAACCAGGTGTTCGGGTCTGACACGTGCGTCATGAAGATCATGCCCAGAGAAGCCGCGAGCTTCATGGCTTCAAGTCGCTGAGGTGAATCGAGCGTGAGCATGGCGGGATCGCCGGATTGAATGCCGAGGTCGATTCCGCGCGGGGCCGCCCAGAACTTGCAGACGCGCGAGCCGAGTTCATGGAATTGCTCAATCCTCTGAAGAAATCCCCTGCCGTGAGCGTGCTTTCGGTCCGGGTCCATCCAATCGGGCACAGCGATGAATCGCACGCGGTCACCGAGCGCGTCCCGGACCCATGAAACATGTTGAAATTGCGTCATCGAGTACGTGAGGCCGACGCCATAGAGCTTGGCCACACGCGCGTAGAGCCGGGAGGCTTCTTTGCCGTTGATGTGTGAATGCACATCAACGATCGGGTATGGCCATTGTGCGAAGGACGATGCGAGTTTTTCGTAGTCCCAGGCAAAGAGATTGGATGGGTTGGATCGCTGGAGCACTGGCATGGGGAGAAATGATAGACCGCTCACATGAAAGGCAACATGTGCGATGGGCATAAATTTGAAGTGGCCGCAGGCAGTCGAAAAAAACCTCCAATTGCGGGCCGGGGATATCCTCAGACTTTGTTCAAATTCATTTATAGAGAGGGTTGTCCGACAAAACGGACTTCCCTTTTGCATGTCAGCAGTGAGATTTCGATTGTGTTCCTGCGCCGATGCAAGCGATCGGGCTGAAGCACACGCACGGGGGACGCAAGACATGGAAAAGTGATTGTGGGCATCGCGAGAAGACGAGTACAGTGGGGACATGCACGAGGAAGGCACGGCATCATCGCAAGCGAGAAGGACCGCGCGCGTGATGCTTGCGCATGACTGGCTGGTGGGGTTGCGCGGCGGGGAATGGGTGCTGGACCGGCTGGCGAGGATGTACGGACCGACGACGATCTACACGCTGGTGAATGATTTTCGATTTCTCACCGAAGCGATTGACCATTGCGGAGTGAAATGCTCGCCGTTGCAGAAGTTTCCAGGCGCGAACGGGAAGTGGAGGAGGCATTACCTGCCGTTGTATCCGTGGGCGGTGGGGAGATTGCGCGTGGAAGAATGTGATGTGCTGATCTCGACGAGTTCTGCGGTGATGAAGGGGATTCGTCCGCCGAGGGGCGCGGTGCATATTTGCTACTGTCATTCGCCGGCAAGGTATTTGTGGGAGCAAACGGGGGATTATCGAAGGGGAGACGGCGGGGTGATGCGCGGCGCGGGGCTGGGACTTTTCGGTTGGTGGCTGAGGCGGTGGGACGTGAAGACGCTGGGGCGAGTGCATGCGTGGGTGGCGAACAGCGAGCACACGAAAGCGCGGATGAAGCGATGCTGGGGAGTGGAGGCGGAGGTGGTGTATCCGCCGGTGCGAACGGAGTTTTTCGCGGTCGATGAGAGTGTGCAGAGAGAGGATTGGTATCTGGTGGTGAGCGCGCTTGAGCCTTACAAGAAGACGGATGTGGTGGTGAGGGCCGCGCTGAAAAGCGGATGGAAATTGAAGGTGGCGGGCAGGGGTTCGCAGGAAGATGCGCTGCGGAAGCTGGCGGCGAAGAGCGAGAGGCGGGTGGAGATGCTGGGGCGAGTGAGCGAGGAGAAGTTGCGCGAGCTGTACAGGAAGGCGAAGGGATTGATTTTTCCGCAGGTGGAGGATTTCGGGATCACGGCGGTTGAGGCGCAGGCGTGCGGATGCGGAGTGATTGCATTCGGCGCGGGCGGCGCGAAAGAGACCGTGACGGAGCGCACGGGCGTGTTTTTTGACAGGCAGGATGCGGAGGCGGTGAACGTGGCGGTCGGCGTGTTTGAGAATGTGAACATTGATCCGCAGGAAGCGCGGAGGAATGCTGAGCGATTCAGCGCGGAGCTGTTTGATGAAGGAATGAAACGATTGGTGGAGGAGGCGATCAGGAATTCCAGTTCAAGATGACCGTGGTGAGGTCATCGATGTTGACGACGCCATCGGCGTTGAGGTCGGCGGGACAGGCGTCGCAAGGACCCCATTCAAGAATGACGTTGGTGAGGTCATCAATGTTGACATGTGAATCGAAGTTGGTGTCGCCGGGGATGGACGCGGGGCCGACGCGAAAGCGGACTTTGACGGGCGCGGAATCGGCGTAGCGATTGTTGCGGTCCCAGGCGATGAAGGTGAGATCGTACAGGCCGGGCGTACTGAAGGCGCAGGCCTGATTGTGATCGTGCCCGGCGATGCCGGTATCGAATGAGCGATCGATTCGAGCCGCGGCATTGCTGAGCGCGGAGGGGATGAGAATGCCGGAAGTGTTGAAATCGCCCCATGAGGCGATGCACGCAGAGCCGGCGATGGGCGTGACGGAGGCGAGTTCCCACATGAAATCGCCACCGGTGAGGCGACCTGTGGCGAAGAAGAAATCGCTCGTGAGGACAAGGGCGCTGTTACCGAACCAGTTGTGGAGATCACCCGTTTGCGTGAGTTGGAAGGGGAGGTCATAAACGGCGATGTGGCCGTTGTAGAAGAGACGATTGTTGCTGATGGTGTAGACGTTTTCGCCGGAAAGGTAGCCGGCCTTGATGATGATGGGGTCGCCGGGTTGGCCGGAAAGCGTGTCCACAGTGAGGTGATTGTGCGCGAGAGCGAGCGAGGAGAGTGCGAGGAGAAGAACGATTGCAAGAATGCGTTGCATGATTGAATTCCAGAAGGAGGGAGAAATCCCCTGCGCGAGTTCGGGGGAACTCGCGCGGGGGCGAATCGACAAACAGGAAGGGGTCAAGCTCGACGGCGGCGCGTGCGGCTCAGGCCGGCGAGGCCGAAGAGCGCGAGTGCGCCGGGTGCGGGAATGACGTTGAAGCGGACGGTGACGGGATCAGAGTTCGAGTACAGGCCGTTGCTATCCCATGCGATCAAGGTGACGTCGTACACGCCGAGGGCGCTGAAGGCGTATCCCTGATCGTGGTTATGCTGAGCGAAAGCAGTATCGAACGAGCGATCAAGCTGCGTGAGGCCGGTGCTGAATGCTGAGGCCGAGAATTCGCCGTCTTCATCACTGAATTCACCCCATGCGAAGGTTGCGGGACCGCCGGAGAGTGGATCGACGGAGGCGATTTCCCACATGAAGTTTCCGCCATCAAGGTTGCCGGTCGCGGCGTAGAAATCACTTGTGAGGAGGATTTCGTCGCCGGAATACCAACCGTTGAAATCGCCTGGCTGATCGAGCAACTCTGTGACATCGAACACGGCGATTTCGCCGTTGAAAAGCAGACGATTGCCGGAGATTGTGTATCCGGTGTCGGCGGCAAGATAGCCGGCGACGATCTGCACCTGATCACCGGGTGTGCCGGAGGCGGTGTTAACCGTGAGATGAATGTGTGCGTGTGCGGTCGTTGAGAGGGCCGCGCAGGTGAATGAAGCGAACAGAACAATAGAAACAGTTTTCATGGAATTCATTCCTGACATTTCTGAATAGATTTTGAGCGACGTGAGTCGCATGGATTCAAAGAAAAAAACGAACACAATGCACTCGCGCATCAATGCGCTGTGCGAGGATCAAAGGGACTTGTCTGCGGGCTGAAACGAGCGGAGAAATCGCTCCACAACCATGAACGAACGTGACCATCAACAAACAGGTAGTTGGCCGCATCGAGATGGCGTCTGACGGCAATGGCGTCGGCGACATCGTCGGATGTGGCGAATTCGTGCGTGCTGAGGTGATCGACGGTACCTGGACTGTCCGGCTCGTAGGCATAGATCGTGGCGTACGGGCGCGGAATCATCGAGGAGTTGTCGTAGACGATCGTTCGTCCGCCGGGAATCGGCTGACCCGTGAAGGGGTTGTAGTCGATGCCTGCGGCGAGCGGTTCGAAGTGCTCGTTGGTTGCGTAACTGGTGAGCTTCTGGTCGGCGTTGAGGTCAAGGGGACAGAAACGGTCCTGATCCGTGACACCGTATTTTTCCAGACTGTTCAGCCACGCGGCGGAATCGACGAGCGAACCGGCGGTATGGCTGGAAAGCGGAAACTCGCCGTGGTGATCGGAACAGTACATGGTGACGGCCTGTCCGATGTTGCGGAGATGCGAGAGGCATTCCACACCCATCGCGCTCTTGCGGACATCGGCAAGCACCGGCACGAGCAGGGAAACCAGCAGTGCGATGATCGCGATAACGATGAGCAATTCGGGCATCGTGAACGCAGCGCGAACACGAGACAGGGACACGGACGTTGCCATGTTGAGACCTTTCACCAACGCGACACGCGCGTGCGCCGCGGGTGCGGCGCAGCGGTCGTCGAGGAAGCTGACGAGTCAAGGGAAAATCCGCCGGTGAAAGCGATGGGCCGCGGAGGGGGTGCGGGGATTTCGAGTGAGCGCGAGCAGATCAGAGTGTTGTCCGTTCTGATGAACGAAAACGCCACGGGGGTCAAGGGGAATCGCGTTGATGCTCTTGCAGCGAGCGTGGGCGGAGGGGCGATGAGCAGTTGCTGGAGATTCTTGCAGTTGAGCGGTGAGATGGATGGGAATGGTGAGGGAGCGGAGTGCGAGTCGGTTTCGCTTTGGGCAGTGGTGACTGCGGAATCTTGTGCGGGCTGACAGCAGGAAGGTCGAGCGGGGGCGGGAGAACGTTTTGCGGCACAGCACGAAGCGAGTTTCGGAGATGTGGATTGCGCGATGCAAACGGATTCACGCAATGGCTTGCTTGCAGCGAGATCGAGCTGGATGCGGTGGATTGAAAGCGGCGATGTGTCGGTGAACGGTTGAAGCTCGCGAATGGCGGCCGACCATTGGGCGGGCGTGAAGTGGACGAAGGATGGGGGAGCGACGCCGTTGCGCAAGGCCCAGACAAGGCGTTCGTGCTCAGAATGGCAGCAGCAATGCGACCAGCATTCCTCAGCGGAAGCGCAGCCGCAGGAACAATCTTCGCAGGGGAAGCGTTCAGCAAGCAAGGGAATGTGGTTGATGAGGCGGGCGAACTGAATTTGAGAGGGAAGCACGCCGAACGAGGCTGCGAGGTAAGTCACGAGCACAAGGAGGCTCGTGCAGATACGGCCGGAAGGTGCGATGAGCAGCCAGCGGATCACTCAAAGCGGATGGTAGCAGGGTGGGGAGCGAGCGTCAGTCGGTTTTTTTCATGATGAAGAGGTAGTTGAAACCGCGGAGGAAAAAATTCTGCTCGCGTGCGGTTTTGTGGAAGTTGCCTTGCTGAAGTTTCGCGTTGTGACGAACGACAGCGATGATGTCGATGGGCGTGAAATGTTGACAGAGCATGTTGAAGAGGGTGAAGCCGATGGGCATGAACCCCCCTTCTGTGTTTGGACGATGGGCATTTGAGGTTGAGTGGCGCGCGTGATCGTTGGCGGGCGCGTTCTTCTTTTTTTTCCAAGAGTCGGAAACGTAGAGCGCGCAATAGCGACGGTTCTTGAGGACGCGATGAATCTCGGAGATGACGCCTGTCATGGCGGTGTAGTAGGCGGAGCCGGAGTCAGGCCCGGAGGCATCGAGCTTGCCGATGCACGCGGGATCATCGGAGTAGTCGATGTGCGTGGAGTAGGGGGGATCGACGAAGACGAAATCAGCGACGGCATCTTCGAGGGGAAGCTTGCGGGCATCGGCGCGGAAGACGTCGCTGCGGCGGGGGACGAGGTCGTAGCCGAGCGCGCGGCGGTTGAGTTCGCGGGCGACATCAATGGTGGTGCCTGAGCCGGCCATGGGGTCGACCACGAGATCTTTCTCGCGGGTGTAACGCTGGAGGAGTTGCCAGATGATCCAGGAGGGCGTGGCGCCGACGTAGTCGCGGCTGCCCTGCATGCTGGAGAATTTGGAGTCGTAGTGTTGAGAGGGATATTCCCAGAGCGTTGTAGTGAAGATCTTGAGAGGCGGCCGCGGGTTGGGGCGGGGGCGGCGCGATGATGGATCGCGACGAGGAGATTTGCGCGGATCGGGCATGAGCAAGAGGATAGCTCATCGCGCGGGCACGGCGAGCAGCAGACAATAAACACAGCGAGCAAGCTCGCTCGCTCAACGGGGATCGTCGAGTGATTCAGATGTATTCGACTGTTGGTTGTTTGTCAGGCCGAGAGGCCGGTGGGGCCGTAGTAGACGGCGGGCGGCGAGGGGCGGAGGAGTGATGCGGTGGTGACCTGGCCGACGTAGATGCGATGGTCGGCATCGAGTTCGACATGGCGAACGAGCTGACAATCGATGAAGGAGATAGCCTGGTCGATGATGGGCGAGCCGGAGGGTGTGGTTCGGGTGGAGAGCGTGATGAAGGGATCGTCCGAGGCGGGAGTGGGCTGGGCGAAGCGACGCTGGAGCGTGCGATCATCCGCGCTGATCTGGCAGAGGGCGAAGCAGCGGGAATCACGAATGATG
>DASZQE010000284.1:0-3732 GCA_035550175.1 Phycisphaerales bacterium
CTCCGAACGATATTGATGGTTCCGCATACACCCTCAACGAATGCACTCGCGTAGTTGGTCGCATCACCCCAAATCTCAAGTCCACTCTCGGTGAAGGAAGAAGAAAGAATGCAATTTGGCGATGAAACAAAGCTCCCCTCACTCCGGCCCTCTCCCCTTGAAAGGGAGCGGGAGTGAATAAAGAACTGCCCGTATCGTGAGACACGGGCGGAGAGTTTCGTGGGTTGAAATCACTCTTGCGAGTGAAGTTGATTTACAAATCAATGGCTGCGACGAGGGCAACTGACGACGCCGCGAGGCCAAGAAAAGCGAGGGCGCCCAGAGTCGGGGCGTTCGCATGCCGGCGCATGCGCCCGATTGTCACCGCTTGACGGGCAATTTCGTGCCTGGTCCGCTATCTGCAGCGTTTCCCGCGTGCGTATCCTCCGCTGCTCCGTGCGCACCAGCATCCTCCGTGTACGCATGTTTCGGCGATTTCATTCCGCCATCCTGTCTCGAAATGTCCAGCAGGCACTCCGTCACCAGCGCCGTCCATCCCGTCTGATGGCTCGCCCCAACCCCCCGTCCATTGTCCGCATGAAAATACTCGTGAAACAAAACAAGATTCTTCCAGTTCTTGTCTTCCGCAAAGCACCCATCTGTTCCATGACATGCACGCCGCCCCGCAGCGTTGGGCATGAAGATTTCCGTCAACCTTCGGCGCAGCTCCCGCCCTGCTTCGACCAGCGTCATCATCCGTCCGCTGCCCGTGGGACATTCCACTTTCACGTCATCTCCGTAGAAATGGCCGTAGCGCTCAAGCGATTCGATCAAGAGGTAATTCACCGGGAACCAGATCGGCCCGCGCCAATTGCTGTTGCCGCCGAACAGCGCGTTGGTCGATTCGCCCGGCACATAGTCCACGCGATATTCCTGGCCGTCCGCATAGAACACATACGGATTCTCCGCATGCACGCGCGACAGCGAGCGAATTCCATACGGAGAAAGAAATTCCTGATCATCCAGGAGGTACCGCAGCACGTGCAGCAGCCGTTCCTTGCTTGGAATCGCAAGAAGCAATTGACTGTGGTCGTGCGGCCGTCCGATGCCGTTGTCATACGTCGTGATCTGCCCGTCCTTGCCGTGCCGTGTCTGCGTCGAGGCCATGTGCGAAATATGACGCGCAAGATCCTTGCGATTCTCGACGAACCATTTCGTGCGCTTGGCGAATCCGGGAAGCCGGTCAATGACATCCTGCTCAATCACGCTGCACGCCAGCAGCGGAATCAGTCCGACCATTGATCGCACCTTGAGCGGAATCGAGGTGTGATCCACATGCAACTGGTCGTAGTAGAACCCGTCATTCTCATCCCACAGACCTGTGCCGCCGAGCGTGTTGATGGCGTCCGCGATGGCGACGAAGTGCTCGAAGAACTTCGACGCCACGTCGTCGTAGGTCGGATCCTCGCTGGCAAGCTCAAGCGCGATTGCAAGCATGATGCCGCAATAAAACGCCATCCAGGCGGTGCCGTCCGCCTGCTCCAAATGTCCGCCGGTCGGCAACGGCTTGGAACGATCAAACACACCGATATTATCAAGGCCGAGGAATCCACCCGCAAAGATATGATTGCCCTGCGGATCCTTGCGGTTCACCCACCAGGTGAAGTTAATAAGCAGCTTCTGAAATGCGCGAGCCAGGAACTGGCGATCGCGATTCCCGCGCGTGCCCGTAATCTTATAGACGCGCCAACATGCCCACGCATGGACAGGCGGGTTGACATCGCTGAATGCAAATTCATACGCGGGAATCTGCCCGTTGGGGTGCATATACCATTCGCGCAGGAGCAGCAGCAACTGCTCCTTGGCAAACGTGGGATCAACGCGAGCCATCGGCACCATGTGAAATGCAAGATCCCACGCGGCATACCACGGATACTCCCACTTGTCGGGCATGGAAATCACATCGCGATTGAACAGATGCGTCCAATCCGCATTGCGGCCTCCCTGCCGCTGGGGGGGCGGCGGCGGCTCATCGGGATCGCCGGTCAGCCATTCCTGCACAACATAATAGTAGAACTGCTTTGACCAGAGCAGACCTGCGTACGCCTGCCGTGCGACTTCCCGCTGCTCATCGTTCATGTTGGCGAGCGGGCCGCGATCATAGAACTCGTTGGTTTCGGCGATTCGATCGCTGAAGATGCGATCGAATCCCGGACCGAACGTTTCCGCAGGCGCTTCGCTTTCATCAGACAATCGCATGTTGATGACGCGAGAAGCCCCGGGGGGAATCTTCAACACACAGAGCGCTGCAGCCTTGGTGCCTTCACGGGCCGGATTGATGGCCGTCTTATCCTTCCTGACGACGTAATTGTGAAACGCATCTTTCACGTGATGAGTGGCATTCGGCACACCATACAAGCGTTGCAGGTTTGTCTCGTTGTTCGTGAAGAGCAGCGAGGGACGCGAGGCGCCAGCCACAGGCTCGATTGTGAAGCGATATTTGCCGAGCGACGGATGATCGACGTGAATGGTCGTGTCATTCCCCGCGCGCATCATCGGCATGTACTTTGGATAGTCGTAGTTCCGCCCCCAGACCCATGTATTGCGAAACCAGAGCGTGGGCAACAGGTGGAGCGTGGCTTCATCCGGCCCGCGGTTCGCAACCGTGATCCGAATCAGCATGTCATTGGGCGAGCCCTTGGCATATTCAGCCTGCACATCGAAATACCGCGACTCATCAAAGATGCCTGTGTCGTGCAGTTCAAACTCAGGATCCAGGCGCGAGCGTCGCTGATTTTCCGTGATGAGCTGCTCGTAGGGGTATTCATTCTGCGGATACTTGTACAAGCCCCTCATGTACGAATGCGTCGGCGAGGAATCCAGGTAGAAATATGATTCCTTTACATCTTCGCCATGATTGCCCTGCGGGCTCGTGAGTCCAAACAAGCGTTCCTTGAGTATCGGGTCCTTGCCGTTCCACATCGCCAGCGCGAAGCAAAGCCGACACTCTCGGTCAGTGATCCCAAGAATGCCGTCTTCACCCCAACGATACGCGCGAGATCGTGCCTGATCATGCGTAAAATACGTCCAGCAGTTTCCATCCGCCGAATAATCTTCGCGCACCGTGCCCCACTGACGTTCCGATAGATACGGCCCCCAGCGCTTCCAGTTAGCAGCGCGAGAGGCATCATCCGCAAGGCGCTTGGCTTCAGGACCAGTCGGTTCGTTGCGGATCATCGTGAAACTCCTGCGGGCATTGCATTCATCGAATCGTTCGCTGCGGGGACTTCAGTTGGAACGAAACAAACCTGATCAGGTGTCTGAGTCATGCGTGCATTCTGCGATGCTGCGTGGCCATTGACCAGCAGCCTGGTTGAAAGCCGGGAACTGCACAAGGTCTCGAACTGCATCAGTTCCGGGTGACATAACCGATCCATCGTGCAATCCATAACCACACGAACCTTCATTTTTGAATCGCGAAAGCGCCAGGAGACAGATGGACTGTCGGAAACATCTAGCGATTCATTTCGAGAAGTTTATGCTGAAGTTGTTTGCCACGCTGGTGCAGTTGCCCAATGAAAACGGGCGGAGCCATCGACGGATGCAGATTGCCGGTCCGAATGTCCACAACGTGAGCACAGATACCAAGCGCGCAGACAACTCTGTTTGGATGGAGCAATGTGCTGAGATTTGTCTACGACAGGCGATCAATCATGGATTGCCGGGCGATCGTCAAGCCTGTGAATCCATATG
>DASZQE010000285.1:0-4095 GCA_035550175.1 Phycisphaerales bacterium
CCATCATCTCCGGCATGGGTGAGCTTCACCTTGAAATCGTCAAGAACAAGCTCGTCCGCGATATGAAGATCGGCGTCAAGGTCGGCGCTCCCAAGGTCAGCTACCGCGAAACCATCACCGGCGAAGCCAAGGATGTCCGCGGCAAGTTCGTCAAGCAGTCCGGCGGTCGCGGTCAGTACGGCGACGCGGTTGTCACCGTCCGTCCCATCACGCAGGAGCAGGCCGATGCCGAAGAACTCGTGATGGAAAACGGCATCGTCTTCGAGGACAAGATTTCTCAGGGCGTCATCCCCAAGGAATACATCCCCTCCGTGGAATACGGTGCGCGACAGGCTGCCAGCGCCGGAATCCTCGGCGGCTATCCCGTCGTCAACGTCAAGGTCGAACTCGTCTACGGAAGCTACCACGATGTCGATTCAAGCCAGATCGCTTTCGAGCAGGCAGGCGCACTCGCCTTCCGCGAAGCCTGCACTCGCGCCGGTCTCGCCCTGCTTGAGCCGATCATGAAGCTCGTCGTTGTCACGCCCGATGAATACTTCGGCAACGTCTCCGGCGACCTCGCCAGCCGTCGCGGTCAGATCGTGGACACCGATCTTCGCGGCCCGGTGCGCATCATCACCTGCGAAGTCCCGCTCTCCGAGCTTTTCGGCTACACCACCACGCTTCGCGGCATGACTCAGGGTCGCGCCACAAGCACCATGGAGCCCGCAAGCTATCGTCAGATGCCCCCTCGCCTCGCCGAAGAAGTCCTCGCCAAGGCCTGATCTCAACGGCGATATTGTTCAGAACACACACAACCCTCGGCTTTGGCCGAGGGTTTTTGTGTTAACGGTTATAGCATCATGTTCAGCATATGGATGAAATATCTTTGCAAACCGATCGACCATATCCATTGGATATACCAACCCATCTGAGCCAATTGGATATGGCCAAGGAACTGCTGGAATGGTTTGAAACCCATCCCGAGCTTGGAATTAGTGTTCATAGCAGAATCGTGTCGATGTGCAAGAGAATTGTTTCGATTGAAAGTGGTGTCATAAGTCGTGGTGACCAAGGCTTTGATGAGACCGTTCAGTCTCTGAAAGATGTTCAAGAACTATGGTTTGTGCATCGTGTACTCAAGGATCAACTTCTAGCTGATCCATTCAAAGACCCAATGTTGAGATCAAATACTGATGCTGAACTACCAGAAGAAAGCGGCACAAAAACAGCGGGACGCGATGCTCAATTTGAACTATTGATTGCCGCCATTGGAGTTCGTGCCGGATTGGCTGTAACGCATGCTGGCAAAGGACAACCTGATTGGATTATGGCCACAACTCTGAGAAAGTGGAGTATTGAAGCCAAAAGAGTCAAAAGCGACGATGCCTTTATCAGACGAGTGACAAAAGCAGCGAGTCAAATCAAACATTCAGGCATTGGGGGCGTAATCGCCGTTGACATTTCAAGCGTTGACGGAATTCAGAATCGTCGACTAAGAAAGGGTGTTACTCCGGATCAAATTGAACATGCGAGGAACGCTCAAGGAGAGACGATAAGAGCTCATGTCATTCCTAGGCTAAGAGCCAAGATTCGCGGCTCTCCGGTCGGAATGCTCATAGTTCATGATTTTCTGGTCAGTCCAGCAATGCAACATGCAAGCGGTCTCACTATTCCATGGGGATTGCACGAATCTTGGTATTCGTATCATCTTGAAGACAATTCAAGTACTCAGCGCGCCCGCTATGAAGAATTCTGGCAAATCTTTCAACTTGGTTTGCCAAACTTATAAGCCATTCCTCACCCCCCCGCCTTCGCAATGTCCTTCTTCAATTCCTGCACGATGTACTCCATCATCGGCTTCTGGTCCGCTGGCATCATCCCCAGCATCGGCTCCAGACGCTGCACCATCTGCTTCGTCGAATCAATGTCGTTCGCCTTCCGCACGTTCTCCAGCATCTGCTTCGCTTTCGCCTGCTGGTCCGGCGTCAGATCCTCCAGCTTGATCTCGCCTCCCGCCGCCGCCCCCGCATCCGGCTGACTGCCCGCAGGCTTTGTTCCCGCCGGTTGCGTCGCCGATGGATGTCCGCTCATCGGATGCGCGCCCGCAGGGGCCTCATCCTTCGGCTTTGCGAACAGCGAATCATCCACGTTGTTCAGCTCGATCTTCGTCACCTTCATCATCATCGGTTCAGCCGCGTGCGGCAGCGAGAACACGAACGTCCGGCAGAACTGCACGCCGTTCTCCGCTTCCCACTCGCTCATGATGCGTGAAACTTTCGATGTCGCGCCCTGAACCCCCATGGTGACTTCGCTTCCTTCCGGCAGATGGGTCGCCGCGTCGAAGTACATGTCGCCTTCCTGCCCGTCAAGATTCACGAAGTGCAGGCAGTCGCAATCCTTGCCGTTGAATGGTTTCTTCCCGCCCGAGGTCACCGACTTCATCGTCACTTCAATCAGGTGCTTCGGTTCCAGGTAATTCATGAACATGGACGCCTGCTGATCCAGTTGCTTCGCCTGCTCTTTGTTCGTCAGCGTCTGCACGCCCATGCCTGCCTGCATCCACATCGTCGTGCCGTCCGTCCCCTGAACCATCTGCCCCATCTTCGTGTTGGCCTTCATGTACCGCCCGCCGTCCCGCGACCACGCCACCATCATCTGCACGTCCATGCCGTTGGCCTGCATGCTCATCTCCGCCTGCATCGACTTGATCTTGCTGATGGCGTCTTTCCCGCCCAGTGCCTCCACCGCCTGGTCCAGCACCGCTTGCGCTCCAGCGTCCACCTCAGCCCCCTCAGCGTGGGCTGGCGAAACCATTGGCGAGGCCGGGCTGTAGACCGCTAGGGTCGCCGACGCGGCCAGAACAAATGTGGAAAGAAACGATCGCGTGACGTGCATGACCATGTGGCCGGCTCCTGCTGAAATGCCTGAACGGTGTTTCGGAATCAATGTGCGAGCATGCTACGGGTGGATGGGTGTCTCGTCGACAGCCGATATGAGCAATCACGGTCGCGGGATTTCAGCTTTTCCCGCGTTTTTCCGCTTCATCCTCCGTTAAAATTCCCTCGTGACCTCCACCAAACAGAACCTGTTCAAATCCGAATACGAGCTGGAGCTTGAAACCTGGCTCCGCCGGCGGTTCCGCGCGGTCTGCTGGGCCTACATGGGCATGGGGGCGGTCGCGCTCAGTTATCGCGTCTTGACCACCTTCCTCACCGATGCTCCGGAATTGGCCGGTTGGCGGCGGTGGGTCGCAATCGCATTGCTCCTGGCGACCGGCGGAACCCAGTTGGCCGTCGCCATTGGTTTCCTCACCGCCCGCCACTGGGCTCAGGCCACCCGTGAGCAATTGCTCAAGGGCGTTTCCCAGATGGTCGGCCTGCTCGGCGTCATTGCCATCCTGCGCTACGTCCTCATGCCTGCCGTCGGCCAGGAGGAAGTTGATTTCCTCCTCCCGCTCTTCTTCTGGCATTTGACCGCCTGCGCCGTCCTTCCCTGGACCCCGCGCGAAAGTCTCCGCGCCTTCCTCCCGCTGTGGGTCGGCTGGGTCGCTGTCAAGCTCGTCTTTGTCCTCACAGGTCAGTACGACTGGGGCAGTTGGATTCTCATGCTCGCACTCAGTTGGGGTCTCCTCATTCCCGGCTACGCCATCTGCGCCATGCGCCTTCAGCAGCATGGCCGCAACTTCCGCACTCGCATGGTCGGCAAGTATTTCATGACCATGCGCCAGGAATACGCGAAGGCTCGCAGCATTCACGAGAACATGTTCCCCGCCGCCTTCGATAACGGCACCGTCCGCTTTGAATACACCTACACCCCCATGCAGGAACTCGGCGGCGATTACATTCACGCTCACACCACCCCCGACGGCTGCGTGCATCTCACCCTCATCGACGTCACCGGCCACGGTCTTCCCGCTGCGCTCACCGTCAATCGTCTCTTCGGCGAACTCGAGCGAATTCACGCCGAAGCCGAAGTCGCCGAGCCCGCGCTGCTTCATGAGCAGTCCCTTGGCGCGTTCGACGAGCTTGCGGTCGGCGAGCTTCAGGTTGGCGTCGGCGAGCTCCAGCTTGAGCCGCTGGAACTCGTCGAAGCGTGCGCAGGCGACCTCGACGA
>DASZQE010000286.1:0-3731 GCA_035550175.1 Phycisphaerales bacterium
ACCACTCGCACCAGCTCCAGCATCTTTCCCCCGAACACAAATACCCCTCCCTGCGGAACTCGCGCAATAAAACTCTCTTCCACCGTTCCGATCTTCCGCCCATTCGCAAACTGCACCGTCACCGATCCGTCGCTCACAATCGTGCCGATGTTCCCCCGGTGCATTCGCACAATCTCACCAGTCGCGCCACGCCACGCGCCATCCATTCGCGCAATCCGTTGATACTCCGGATACGTCTTCAATGCTGGTCCGCCGCCGCTCACAAACCCCATCGCCCATGCCCATTCCGCTTCCGTTAATTCCGCAAACGCATCCGTCTTTCGCACTTCCGCCCTCAGTGTTTCTTCATCAAATCCCTCTCCCGCCGCAATCGTCACAAGGTGCTGCACCAGCACATCCATCGGCTTTCGAATCGCCGGTCGCCGTTCAATCCTTCGTGCATTCGCTGCCAGCCGCGCTGCCGAAATATCAATCAGCTCCATCGCATTCGTCGGCACACACAGCACCCTGCTCACGGCCCCCGGTTGATGCCCGCTTCGGCCGGCCCGTTGCAGCAATCTCGCCACGCCCCGCGGACTGCCGATCTGAATCACTTGCTCCACAGGTGAGAAATCCACCCCCAGATCAAGGCTCGATGTGCATACCACGCACCGCAGTTTCCCTGAACGCAGCAGTCCTTCGATCCGCTCCCGCAATTTCCGGTCCAGCGATCCATGATGCAGCGCAACTTCGCCCAGCCACTCCGTCCGTGCCTTCATGATCTGTGCAAACCAGATTTCCGCCTGCGATCTCGTGTTCGTGAATACCAGCGTGGTCTTCGCTTGTTCAATCGCCCTCAGCACCGGCTCCAACATCCGTGTCCCCAGATGCCCCGCCCACGGAAATCGCTCAACCTCGCTCGGCAGAAGACTGTCCACGATCACTTCTTTATTCATTCGTCCGTGAATAATCGTCCGCTTATCAGTGTCCACAATCTCCCCAAGCAACACTCGCATCGCGTCTTCAAGATTCCCGATCGTCGCGCTCACGCCCCAGATGCGCAACCCCTCATTCATCCTCGCAATATGCGCCGCAGCAAGCTGCGCCTGGACGCCCCGCTTGCTTCCCATCAATTCATGCCATTCATCCATCACGATGCACTTCACACCGCGCATCAACTCCGCAGTGTCGCCATACGAAAGCATCAGCGAAAGACTTTCAGGCGTCGTCACCAGTACCGTCGGCAATCGTGTCCGCTGTCGCGCCTTCACGCTCGCGGAACTGTCCCCTGTTCGTAGTTCCACGCTCCACGGCAGCCCCAGTTCCTGCACAGCCTCAATGATTGTCTCAGTCGTGTCATTCGCCAACGCTCGCATCGGCGTCACCCACAGCAAGCGCAATCCCGGTGTGCGCTCCCCGCCTTTCAACATCCTCCTTCGCACTCGCCTCCTTTCATCGCACTTTACTTCGTCGAATTCCCGATGCTCTCGCAGATACTCCGCCACCGGCCCCATGAACAGCGCCATCGTCTTCCCTGTCCCGGTCGGCGCATGCACCAGCCCGCTCCACCCTGTCTCATACGCCTTCCACGTCTCTCTCTGAAACTCAAATGGCGACCATCCCCGCCTCCTGAACCACGCCTCAATCCGCTCCGTACTCATCGTGCATCATCTTACGTCGCGCTTCCAAACGAGTGCTTGCATTCCAGTGTACGATTTCGTTTTGATCTCTCCTCTTGTGTCTTTGGTACTGTGTTCTGGGTACTTCATTATGTGGCAAGGCAAAGTCCTTTCAATCTTCACCACCGCCGTTCCCGCGACGGAGCCCCGACCCATGTCCTCCGTTCGTGCTGTGCCCGGTCGCGGACTTGAAGGCGATCGCTACTTCCTGAAGGCAGGCACATTCACCAAGCCCGATGCCGAATCCGCCTCCAATGAACTCACCCTCATTGAATCCGAAGCCCTCTCCGCCATTCAGCACGAATACCAGATCGCTCTCGAGCCTGCCCTCTCCCGCCGCAACATCCTCACCGTCGGCGTTCCGCTGAATCACCTCGTCAATCGCACCTTCACTGTCGGCAATGTTCTCTGCAAAGGTCTCCGTCTTTGCGAACCCTGTAGCCATCTCGAAAAACTTACGATCCCAGGCGTCAAGAAGGCTCTTACCCATCGTGGCGGGCTCCGCGCACAGATTCTTACCGAAGGCGTCATCTCCTCAGGCGATGTGATTTGCCCCGCCGACGCAGCCCCTGACTCCGATCCGCAGTCCTTCATCTCACCCGTCACAGGCATTATTTCCTGAATGGATTTCACGCCGCGAATGATGCGGGGTCCGGCACGCTGCGCGTTCCTCATCTATCCTGCTTCCTATGACTGCTCTTAAATGGGTCAACACTCGCCCGTTTTCGTACGACACCTTCACGCTGCAAGCGCCGGCCGATCTCACGCCCGTGATTTCCTCTTCCGCCGGAGTGAATCAACAAGTCGGCATTCGTCCCAACTCCGCCAGGCAACTTCGCCTCAAACGCCTTGCATGGCCGTTCGTCTCCTTCACCAATCAATGGTTTGTCACAGGGTTTCTTGAACGAATCCTCGGCCGATGGATGCGTGATCATATGTCGCCAACTGATCCATTCCTCGAAATCGGTGCGGGTGATCTCGGCCTTCGCCGCTTCCTTCCCCGCGGCTCGGTCTACAACGCCATCGATATCGCCTACTCCGAGTTCACGCTCCGCCGTGTGCTTCCCCGTGCAGCGAAGCGTGGACAGCACCTCAACCTTGCGCTCGCCTCGGTCAATCACATTCCGCTTGCGGATTCCTCCGTCGCATTCTCCGCGTCCAAAGAGGTGTTCATGTATCCCCCCGACATTCCCGCCGCTCTCCGCGAGGTCTTTCGCGTCACTCGTCCCAATGGCTACTTCGCCTGCACCATTGGCAACCTCTACTGCACCAAGTACCAGCGAAAGGGCCTTCAGCCCGATTTTCGCTCTCCTTTTCACTTCGATGAATTCCGCCTCGCCGCCGAGTCCGTAGGGTTCCGTTGCATTCACGCCATCCAGAAAGGCTGGTGGGTGCCGCTCCCGCTCTGGTTGTGCAAAACCACGTATCAGCTTCCCTTCACTTCCTCGCAAGAGAACAACAACACGAATTTTCTCTACCTCTTCCAGGCTGTGAAGTAGTCGAAATCTTTCGCTCAACTCACAGTCCCAATCGCCGCTTGGTGATGCGCACCGCGCTCGTATTGCGATCAATTCCAATGCACATCCTCCCGTTGCGAACCGCTGCCTCCAGCGTGCTTCCGCTTCCGCAAAATGGGTCCATGACCATTCCGCCTTCAGGGCAGCACGCCCGCACCAATACCTCCATTAATTCCACCGGCTTCTGAGTCGGATACCCCGTGCGCTCCCTCGCCATGTTGTTGATTGATGCCACTTCGATCACGTCAATCGCTTTTTTCATCATCCCCTTCATTCGTTGGCTCGTCGCACGAACCATCGGAGCTTTGAAGAAATACTTCGGCCCCTTTGCGTAGAACAGAACGTCATCGTGCTTTCTTGCAAATCGCCTCGGCGAGCTTCCTCCCAATCCATAGACCCACACCAGATGGTTCACGAACCCCTCCGCGCCGAAAATTTCATCCAGCATCAGTCGCTGATGATGGCACGTTCGCCAGTCGCAATGCACAAAAATCACGCCGTGCTTCTTGAGTACGCGATGAATCTCCTTTACCCGCTCCCGCATGAACCCCATGTA
>DASZQE010000287.1:0-8937 GCA_035550175.1 Phycisphaerales bacterium
TCACATAGCGCACCACCGGGGACGAGTCCGCGTCTTCCGCATCAGCGGTATCCGCGGCATCTTTGACCACCTCAACATCTTCTTCTTCAACGTCGGTGAGCAGATCCTCGACGCTGTATTCCTCGGCTTCATTGGCGGTGAGCGTTTCAATCACGCCGCGAATGTCCGCAGAGGTCACGAGGATGTGCTTGATGGAAGTCGTGTTAAGCCTGCGACGAATATCATCAAGCAGGAACACATCATCGGGATTCGGCGTGCCAACGACCAGACGTGACCCTTCGCGTCGAAGCGGCATCACTTGATTGGCTTTGCAGAACTCCACACCGAGCTTGTTCAGAGTCCGCATGTCGAATGCGTTGCTGTCACTGGTGTCAATTCGCTCAAAGGCCTGGCGATGGATTTCCGCAAGCCCCTGCAGAACGGTGACTTCGTCGATGCCCAATTCGATGAGCGCCATGGCGATTGTCTTGCCGGGCGTCTGTTTCACCACACGGGCGACGTCGGAAGCCTGCTCGGCAGTGATCTGATTTCGCTTGACCAGAAGCTCGCACAGATCGGCGCATGATGCGGGAATCTGCTCGTCTTTTTCGCTTGTGAAGGTTGCGGCGACAGCATCGGTCGGCAGCGCGCGGGCGGGATCGGCGGTGGACATGGCGTGCGACTGCTCGATTTCCTTGCCGAGACCTGAACCCGTCAAATCCGGAGGTCTGGGAGTTTCGCTCGGATCGTTGCGAACAAAGATCTCGTCGCCATCCTCTGGAACAGGGTCCCCGGACTCCAGATCAAGAGCATCCGGCCGGCTGTCGTCAGGCGTTGATTCGCCCATCAGGTCATCGAGATCAAATTTGCCCACGGTTGCGTCCTTCCGGGTCTTGTTCTGAGCGTTGCCAGGCCTATCAGAAATCCCGCTTCACAGTGAGCGTCACGCTGACTTTGAGTTCGATCGAAGGCACTTCCGCGACCAGTGTCGCTGACTGGTCACCGATAGATGCCAGCGTGTAGGAAATTCCGCCATCGGCAGAATCGATGGTGTCGCCGATGCGAAGAATCTTGCCGTTGATATTCGCGATGGGCGAATCACCCTTCATGATCGATTTCAACTGGAAACCGGCAGCGGCCTTCTCGATTTCGGTTCGTTTGTGATTGCGCAGATCCGCCAGCGCACCGCTCTGGTCGATGGTCTGACCGGAGCCGGTGGAAATGATCTCATCCTCGAAGAGGACAAAGGGGTTCTTCTGAATATTGGCGAGCGGAACCTGGCGTTCGGTGTACGTGGTGGAGAGCACGCGAAGGACATCATCCTCGTTGCTCATGACGGTGTCCTTGGAGATGAGCTTGCCCTTGGTGTCCTTGGACTGGCGAGCATCCTTCAGGAAGGAATCGATGTCTTTTTCATACTTTCCATTTCCCGCAGAAGCCATGGAAACTCTGGTGAGGGAGCGCATCACGAACAGACTCGCGGCCGCCACGATGACGACGCCAGCGACGAGAATGGACCCGCTGGAGATTCTGCGGCGCTTCCCCGAAGATGCCAGGAACTCTGGCATGGCGCCTTCCGTCGATTCGCCGACGCCCATGGGCATCGTCGCCTCGTCCTTGAACGTTGCTGAATCATCAACTTCCGGGCTGCGTAGCGTCTTGGTGCTCACCGTTTCGTCCTCCGATTGCTCAAACCTGCCGTGTGCTGATCACGGCTTGAAGTAGATGCTCAGCGTGAATTCCGCGGTCATCTGATCCGCGGGGGTGTTCTCGTCCACGGGACCGCGCTTCTGGTCATACCGCTTGAGGTTGGCCTGATGAATGCGCGTGATGCGAGGAACAGTTTCCACGTCGAGCAGGAACTGATAGAAGCCGTCGAATTCGCCCTCGATGTTCACCTTGAGCGGCTGTTCCATGTAGTTGGCAGCGGGCACAGGCTTGAGGCTCTTGACCGACTTGATGGACAGGTGATTCTTCTTTGCGGCTTCCCAGATCTGACCGAGGATGACGTCCACTTCCTGCTCAGAGGGAAGCTTGGCTTCGACTTCCTCGATGGATTCGCGGCCTTTTTCCAGCTCCAACTCAATGTCGGGGATCTGGGCGACCATTTCCTGAAGCTGATCCAACTGGGCCTGCTTGACGCGAATCTCCTCCTGCGCGGCCTTCATGTCGGCATTGCGAGGCATGAAGAGGAACTTCAGCGCAGCAAGCGGAACCGCCAGCAGCACTACGATGAAGATGAGTTCTCGTATTCCAAATCGCATGGTTAGTTGTTCTCCTCGGGAGCCACGGACGACGGATCCACCAGTGTCGAGGTGTTGTTTCCGATCGCCGGCGGGTTGATCTGCAACTGGTCGCTGAGCGGGTTTCGATTCAGGCGCGGGACGATGAGCGGATCGACGAAGCGGACATCCGCTTCGGGATTGAGCGCCATGTTGATTCGGAACTGGCGCACGGTTCGTCCCTGGACTTCCTTCTCCTCGGAATATTCAAGATTGACATCCGTCAGGAGCTTGTAGTCGTTGAGGGCGTTCATGTACTTGGACACTTCAAGGTCCGTGGGCGCGACACCCACCATGTACATCGAAACCTTGTACCGCTGCGGCTCGACCTTCTGAACGCTGGCTTCGGCCTCGGCCTTGGTCTTGGGCTTGGTCGGCTTGCCCTTGGTTGGCTGAGGGGTGGAATCCTTGGCGGGAGCAGCGACCTTGACCTTTTCGGACTTCATGTCGAATTCGAGAATCGCAAGGCGGGGTGGCATGCGGTTGATCAGTTCGGCAAGCAGAATCGACCGAGGCACGCGCTCAACCAGCGACTTGGCGAGCTGGGCGCGATCCATCATTTCGCCCTTCTGATCTTCAAGCTCTTTCAGCTCTTGAATCTGAATGCCGGCCTGCTGGTACTTGGCATTGATTTCCGTCTGCTGGTTCATCAACTGGGTCCACTGACGGTTGGTGAACAAAAATGCCGCAATGACCATGAACATCACCACTGCGAACAGCACGAGGCTGATGATGTTGGTCCGGCGTTCGGCCTGCTGGGCCACGTAATCTTCCGGGAGAAAGCTCGCGTTCTTCATAGGTGTCGTCCTTGAGTCCTGTCCATCCACTTGCAAATCAGAAATCCGTCGGCGAAGCGCACAAACCGCACGCCACCGCCCAACCGGGCTGCGGACGACCCAGCACAAGACCGGGCGTCTCCATCGACTCCTGAACCGTCAATCGAGCCAACGGGTCGCCCAATTGAGCCGAAAGCCGCAACACCTTGACGATGTGCTGGCACAACCACGCCTGGCGCGTCTCTCCGCCCACGAAAATCACCCTGTTAATTGCACGTCCGTTAAACAGCGTGTGGTGATAACGCAGGCACATGAGAATCTCGTCGGTGAGTGTGTCGAGAATTTCACCGAGGTTGGCTTTCTGCACGAGCGCGGGCAACGCGCTGGGTTCAAGCTCCTGCGCGAGTTCCGCAGGGGTCATTCCGACGCGCCGATCCTCCGCGACCGCTGTGCCGATGCTCATTTGCCCCTTGGCGGACTTTCCGCCGGCCTGCATCGCGACGTTCAAGAGCGCCGCACCGGCGCCGGGCTTGCCCTTGGTCAGCACGCCGGTCATCGCTTCCACCTCATGATTCATCGACATGCGATGATTGCGGGCGGTCGGCACATCGCAGTGCAGCGATGACGCGATGTGTTGATCGATGTGCTTGCCGCCGATGGGCACGTAGCGGGCAAAGGCGATGTCCTTGCCGTGCGAAACAGCGACGCGCATGCCGCTGTAGCCGAGATCGCAATAGAGCGTTGCGACCTGGGCATCACTTTCACGGCGATTGAGATGATCAAAGGCGTGAACCATCGCCACGGTTTCAGTGTGCATCCCCACCACTTCGAGACGCGCCTTGCGCATCACATCGATGTATTTCATCACCATTTCGTGCGAGACCGCGAAGCAGATCATTTCCCTTCGCGCCTGTCCGCCGCGGAAGGTATCGCACACGTCCACCGCACGAACCACGACGCTGTCGGGCGTGAGGCCGAACGTGGCCTGCAACTGGCCCTTCACCAGGTCATTCTTGTTCTCAGCCTGCGGAACCTGCATGTGCTGAATGAGGGTCTGGCCGCTGGGCACCGCGCTGACGGCGCGCTTGCCTTTGAATCGTCCGCTTTTGACAACCTTGGCGACCTGCTCCGTATAGAAGGCGAAAAGCTTTTCGGCGTCGCCGCGCGCGCTGTCGGGCACGGCGATTTCGGTCGCGGCCACCAACGAAGGACGCTGGTCCGTGCTGATCTGCAGGAATTTGATCGCGCTTGACCCGAAGTCAATGGCGATGGGCGACACCTGAGCTGAGAACATGTTGAACGCCATGCCGTTGCCTCCACAGGCCGAACCGCTTCGGAAAAACAGCGTCACACGTTGCGCAGCACGTTGGCACGACTGATCTGCGCGATGAGGTGATCGCTTTGCATGTCCGCAGTGCGCTCGGTACGCGGGCGCACAGACATGTCCATCGACGCGCGGCGGATGCTGATTCAGTCGATAACCAAGGTCCGTTCGGAATTTTCAGCGACGGTCCGAATCGTGCCCCATAACTTCAGAGATTCTGCCGGATTCGCTGCGTTGCGGCGATCACAACCTGGCCGAGATTCTTCATGGCCCGGGGGATATCCCACACCTGGTTCTTGCGCTCGCCGGTGGTGTTGCTGATGGCGCGAAGTTCGATGGCGGGCACGCCGAGCCTGCGAGCAGCGTGAACGACTGCGGCGCCTTCCATGGCCTCGGCCAGCGCGCCGGTTCTGCGCACGATTTCTGCGGCGGCGGGATCGGTTCCAGAACACGTGGCGACGGTTGCGATGGGGCCGATGCGCATTGCAACTGAGTTGTTGTGATTGGGGTCAGCGGATTGGACCGTTGCGTCACCGCCTGCGATCAAATCGAGCAGGTCTTCGCTGATGGGCACAGCGTTGCCCGTGAAGTCGCCGAGCAAAAATCCGAGGCCATCCATACCTGCAAAGCCTGCGCTGGTGATGATGCCTTCTTCAGCGTAGACGCAGGAGCTGGCGAGAATGCAATCGCCGATGTTGAGTTGATCGTCGGGATTCTCTGCGGGCAATGCGCCGGCGATGCCGGCACACAGCACGGCTTTCACTTCCCTGCCTTTGCGCTGAAGGATGGCTTGGGTGGTAGCGGCGGCTGCATTGGTGCGGCCGATGCCCCCCACTACGACGCGAGCGCCTTCAAGTGCGCCGCTGGCTGCGGACAAGATGGCTTCAGCTTCCTGCGGGACGGAGACGAGGATGAGGATGCTCATTACCAAATGCTACATCGCAACATTCAATGACAAAAAGGACGCGGCGCCATAGACGGCGGAATTCGGGGATCGTATTCAATGCAGAGGATCGCATCTGTACACTCTACTTATGCGACGGATCGTTTTGCGTACGACTTTTTTTCTCCTTGTCGGCCTTGTATGTACAGTTGCTGACGCTTTCATATGCACGTGTTTTCCGCTGACCTCGGGACGCTCTGCAAAGGTTTCGCAGATTGCTGCTGATCTGTACTGGCATCGATATCAGAATCCTTCGTGGACATCCGATGAGGATTGCGTCGGATATTCGCATAGGAATGCGTTCTTTGACTACTTCAGTGTGGCGAAAAAATCAGATGTTCGTATTGATAAGAGTGCGGGTGGCGCAGTCTATTTTGATCGACACGTTGAAGTGAATCGATTTGGATGGCCTTTCAGGCTTGTTGAATGTGGCCGTTGGAGGCACCGGGCGAACATCAACGAATCTTTGCCCCTGCACTTTACCTTGACATCAATCAACAGGATTCGTGGAGCTATACAGAGCACTTCGCCATACCTGTAAGACCAGTATTTCCAAATTTTGCCATCAGCACGCTTTTCATCGCAGTTTTGATCTGGCTTATCACGTACAGCCCATCCGCGCTTCGTCGCGCATTACGCAAACGCCGCGGTTTGTGCGTCAAATGCGCATACAACCTGCGAGGGTCAAAGGTTGCGCACGGCAAATGTCCCGAATGCGGCACAAGTCTTGCACAGCCCATTCAACCAACGTGATGGTTTCGTAGATAGACCACCAGATCACCGATCGCGACTTCTTCCTGCGTGCCGCCTTCGAGGTTCTTGACGACGACTTTCTGTTCTGCAAGTTCCTTGCCGAGGATGATTGCGAAGCGCGCGCGGGCTTTGCCGGCGTCGCCGAGGAGCTTGCCGACGTTCCGCGTGGCTTTGTAGGAGTGGCGTGCGTGCAGGCCGGCGCGGCGGAGGTCCGCGACGATTGCGGGCAGGCGGGCTGCGGCTTCATCATCGGCGGCGATGACGAAGGCATCGGGGCGAAGATCCTGCATGAAGCGGTCTTCGCCGAGCAGGCCTTTGTCTTTCAGCACGAGAGAGAGGACGACATCGCCCATGCCGAAGCCGCATGCGGAGAGCTTGGGGCCACCGAAAGATTCGATGAGATTGTCGTAGCGACCTCCGCCGGCGATGGCGCGTTCCGCGCCGGTGGCTTCATGGATTTCGAAGACGGTGCCGGTGTAGTAGGCGAGGCCACGGACGATGGAAGGTGCGTAATCACACCAATCAATTAGATCGCGAGCATTCAGCTCTCTCTGCAATTCTGTCAGATGGCCCAACTGTGCATTGTTCTTATCAACGCCACCTAGATCAGCAACAAGATCGTTAGTTAAGTCCTTCAGTGCTCGAGCAGCATTAGGGTTTGTGAATAATGTCAAATTGCCGGCGTCAATGCCAGCCTTCGCACAGGCAATATTTAAATCTGCTTCAGGCATTTTGCCTGATTTGTCAATCAAATCAAAAGCCAAAGTAAGCTGCTCTTTCTTAATCCCGGAAGCGAGCAATGTGTTTTCGACAGCGACTCGATCATTGATGGCGACTCGAACATCACGTGATGTAAGTCCGAAGGCCTCTAGTGCTGATATCGCTGTCGAGATCACTTCAGCGTCCGCGCGGGGGGAATCTTCGCCGATGAAATCCACGTTCCACTGGATGAACTCGCGTAGACGGCCACGCTGAGGACGCTCAGCACGGAAGTGATTGGGGATGGCGAACCACTTGATGGGCATGGGCAGACTGCTGGCTTTGGCTGCGACCATGCGCGCGAGGGTGGGCGTGAACTCGGGCCGGAGGGCGTAGGGCGCGGCCTTGCCGGCTTTCATCGCTTCCACCTGCTCTTCATCCTTGCCGCTGAGCACCTGGAAAATTTCGCTGACGATGCCCGGGCCGGACTTGTGGGTGTAGAGGTCGATGTCTTCGAACATCGGGCCGTCAACTTCTTCAAAGCCGTGGTTGATGGAGACTTCGCGCCAGATGCGCTCGATGTACCGGCGGACGGCCATGTCCTGCGGGTAGAAGTCGCGCGTGCCTTTGGGAGCCTGGAATTTCCTGCTCGTTTCGCCCATGTGAGCGAAGTGTATCGGGATTCATCCGGCGCGTGCCTGTGCAGCGAAAGGTCGGTGCATGTTCAGCAGACGCAGTAAAGTCCACGTGCGGGCGAAGGCGCATCGCGCGTGGAAACACGGTGAGCATCAAGAATGAATGAGCGAACGCGGGAAGCGATCAACCCATGCTGCCGGGGATGCCGACATAGGTGAGCTGGAAGGCGTCGTCGCCGTCGCGGTGGACCTTGTAGGCGACGGGCAACAGCGTGCCGAGGGTGTCCTTATCGCTGCGGCCGTGCGTGGGGACGGTGAAATCGCGTCCGTGCTTGAGCTTGAAGAGATCGCTGAAAGCTTTCCACTCGGCATCGGTGAGCGTGAGGGTGTGAGCGTCATCAATCTTCACTACGGAACCTGCGTGCGTGAATTTGGTGACGCCTTCCTTCTTGCCGAACCACGCGGTGACCTGGCGGCCGATCTTCTCTGCGGTGTCCATGCCCAGGCCATTGGCGGCGTCAATTTCATCCGAGCTGAGGCCGACGGATTTCACGGCGGGCGCGGGAGGAGAGTCGTAGGTCTCCGCTGACTCGTCCTGATTGTCGGAAGAGGATGATGGACAGCCGGCAAGACCGAGAAGCGAGATGGTGAGCAACGAACCCACGCTGAGCGTTCGGAAAGTGGCGGCGAAAGGGCGAATGTTTGAACGCGAATTGCGGGATGTAATGGGATTCATGGAATGCCTTGTGTGTGCTGGTGGAGGAGCGCAGGGTCCAGGTGATATGGACGATGATGGCCGAGGAGGCGGAGGAATTCAAGAGAGAACGGCTGGAAATGAATTCTGCGCCAAAAAAGACGATCGGCGCGCACTGTTGGACTGGCTCTGCGCGCCGATGCGTCGAAATGTGTGTTGCTTCAACTGAGCGGATGAATCCGAAGCTGGTCAATCGGGCCCCACGTTATGAAACGGGAGGCCCGACACCTCACTGATTTCACCATGTGAGATGAAGAGAAAACGTCATCCGGTTGTCCATGATGTCGTCCTTGGGGTCGGTGAGCGCGAATTCATACGTTGCGCCGACGCAGACATTGGGCGTCAACTTGATCTCGCCGCCCAAGCCAAGCCAGTAGACATGATTGCCGGAGACATCGGTGGAACCCAGGTTGGTGTAGTCAAGACCACCGATGGGAAGCGGCGTGCGGTCGCCGTTATCGAGATAGTGCAGGCCGTGCAATTCAATGAGAGGAGCGACGCCTTTGAAGATTTCGTAGTCGGCGTGCAGAGACCACTGGAAGACATTGTTGCCGTCGCCGCCATCAAGTGCGAATCGCGGGGACACATTGGCGAGCAGGTGGAAGCGATCCCAGCCTTTGGCAACGGAAACGAACGGGCTGAATTCATCGACACCGCCTTGCAGGATTTTCTTCTGGCCTGATGCGAATTCGATGCGAGCCCCGGCGGTGAGTGCGAATTGGTTTTCGGTGTCCGCAATGACGACGTATTTCAGACCCGCAGCGAGGTTGTTCCAACCGGAATCTTCGGGAA
>DASZQE010000288.1:0-3178 GCA_035550175.1 Phycisphaerales bacterium
ATCCGTGCCCGCCGCGCGAGCAGCACATTCGCCTGCAATAAGGATTCCGATATTGTTGTATTGACAGGCCTCGCGGAACTTCGCTGTGGGCTCGGCACGTTCCAGGCCGCTGATGACTTCGTCTCGCGTCGTCTTGCCGCCGATCCAGAGCAGGTCGGCTCCGGCGAGTCCCGTACGATGACACAAGAGATCACGAATGGTGACATTGGCATCGGCATCAGGATCTTTCAGGTGAAAATCCGGAAGAAATTTCCTGACCGGGTCATCCCAACTCATCTTGCCTTCATCAACAAGCATCGCAATGAGCATGGCGGTGAATGCTTTGGTCGTGGACCCCACTGCGAAGAGCGTGTTCTCATCCGCTGGGAGCTTGTTTTCCACGTCTCGCACGCCGAAGCCCTTGGCAAAAACCACTTTGTCATCCTGGACAATGGCCAATGCCAGACCGGGAATGTGCAGGTCCTGGCGCTGCTGCTCGATGAGTTGGGCGATACGAGAAAGCCTGGTTTGAAGGTCGACGCGCGGATTATCAGGACGAGAGGCTGGCTGCGAAGCGGCCTCAGGCACCGACTGCGCCGTGGCAGTTGCGCAAACCATAATCGCCGAGGCCAAACCCACGAAAAAGACTGCGAATGTGCGATGAATCATGATGGGTTCCGAAAGATGAACTGAATCACCCATTATAGGAGAAAGATCACTTCCGGTTTCCTTTCCTCACGGAGACACGAAGAATGCGCGCTGCATTCAATACTCGCTGACGATTCGAAACTGATCCAAGTATTCTCAAATTCTCTGAGATTGGTAGACTTTGAATTCTCTGACGGAATGGCACCGGATTCTGGTCGCGTGCTCTGTCGAATTTGACGAATTGGAGATGTCTTTCATGGGCTTGACGAGAGACCAGATGGCGCAACGGGCCGCACGGGAATTGCAGGATGGGTTCTACGTGAACCTGGGGATCGGAATGCCGACACTCGTGGCGAATCACGTCCCTGCAGGAATGACGGTGTGGCTGCAATCCGAGAATGGGCTTCTCGGCATGGGGCCGTTTCCCCTGGAATCCGAGGTTGATCCTGATCTGATCAATGCAGGCAAGCAGACCGTGACGGGTGTGCAAGGACACAGTTTTTTTTCATCCGCAGATTCGTTCGCGATGATCCGCGGAGGTCACATCGATCTTGCGATCCTTGGAGCCATGGAAGTTTCACAGGAAGGCGATCTTGCAAACTGGATGGTGCCGGGGAAGCTCGTGAAGGGCATGGGCGGCGCGATGGATCTGGTGGCAGGCGTGAAGAAAGTCGTCGTGATGATGGAGCACATGAACAAAAATGGGTCGCCGAAGCTGATTCCGACATGCACGCTGCCACTGACCGGCAAGCGATGCATCGACATGGTGATCACCGATTTGTGTGTGCTTGAAATGGACAGGAATCGCAGTCGCTTTGTGCTGCGAGAACTTGCACCAGGCGTGACTGCTGAAGAAATCCAGGCAAAAACAACGGCCCAAATCGGCGTGGCATCCGCATTGATTCAAATGACCTAACGACGAATCAACTCCGCGTTCCGTTCAGGGGCGTCTGCTGGTTGGCGCATCGACGTTCTGAGTCACGACACGACCTGACTTCGGATCGTAAATGGACACCACTCGCTTGTCGTTGTCGATATCCGAGATGACCCAGCCCGTGTTCGCAAGGCGATCACCGAGTTTGTATGGCTTGGTGTCGATAATCGCGATGATTGTTGTTGAAGTTACGAAGATTGCGTTGACGTGAAATGTCGGAGATATATCTGGAAGTGGAGGAACCGCCTCTTTCGGCTGTGCGGCAGCTTGCCCGGGAGGGTAATACAACGGCGAGGGCCCGAACGGAAGCTCCCGAAGATCGGCCACTCTTTGCGCAGCTTGGCGTTCCTTTTCCGTGGGCACGGATGAATTCGTCTTCAAGGCCGCAGTAGTCACAGTGTTGTCGTTCTCCGGATTCAGAGCCGCCTTGGCGGCGGATGGACCGGACACTCCGAGCATCACCGAAGCCAATTTCACGATGACCAGCGGCGCCATGAAAATCGCAAATGAAGACAAATGAGATTTAGCGGATTGACTGAGATGCATCCTGAGTGTCTCCGACTTTGAGAAGCGTCTCGGGAATGTTGAAATGCAACACTCCACCTGAGAATCGCGCGCTGACCAATTGCTGATCATTGGCGATATACGGCGCGATGGTGAGTGACGCCGGGCGAATAAAGCCTTGAATGGATAGGATGGAATCGAAGAATTCCGCGACGTGGCTGTATTCACCGATAACGCTGACTTCAATGGGCGTCACGATCACTGCGCTGTCAGATGACAGACTCGGTGTTGATCCGGGATTCAACGACTGCACTTCCACTGCGGATTTTTGAGCCGTGTTCATGATCACGGCGTACAGTTGCGATGAATCGTCGGCTGTGAGATTGCGCCGGATCACGTCCTGCACGAACTGCCGCGTGTCCGCGAGCTGACGCGCACATTGCTCGACCGTGCTTTCCGACATCTGGGCGGAGCCTGAACCCGCGTGTTCGATGACACCTTGAAGACGAGCCAGTTCCTTGGCCTTCGGCTGAACAAATGCATACCACGCGCCAACGCACACCGCTGTCACCATGGCGGCAATGGCGATGAATTCTCTGTTTTTCGAGGAATTCATGGTTCTCGCTCCTGCTGCGCATTATCGACCTGGGCGGAACGCAGTACAGTGTTTTCAACCGGGAGTGCTGCGAATGTGATCTGAAAATTCTGGCCAAATCGATCAGCAATTTGGGACGCCTGAACATTTCCCAAGGTCACTCGATCAAAAAGCGGGCAATTTCGCAGCGCATCAATGAATTGCTCAAGATTTGAATGAAGCGATTGATCGCCGTCCAGCATGACGTACCCGGTCATTCGTCCCTCTGTGCCTTCCGGCATGTTCTGAATCGTGATTTGGGTCATGCGCACGCTGTCGGGAGCAAGACGACTGACTTCCTGAAGCAATGCTCGATAATCCGCTTGCGGTCCGATTTCCGATTGCATGCGGCTCTGCAAACGTGAGGCGTCATTGATCGCAGCCAGAAGTTTGTCTGCGGTGATTTGCAATTGCTCACGACCCGCGGCGTGCAGCGCGATCGTGTCCGCCTGATGTCGGGTTTCCGTCAGTTCCGCGTT
>DASZQE010000289.1:0-9197 GCA_035550175.1 Phycisphaerales bacterium
TTTCGTAAGAAGCGATCAGATACGATGGGTGCATGCCCTCTCTTTCCTTCATCACCGCAGGTGAATCGCATGGCCCGGCGCTGACGACGATCGTCAGCGGACTTCCTGCGGAGCTGCCGATCGATCTTGGGTTCATCAATCGGCATCTGGCGCGGCGGCAGGGGGGATACGGCAGAGGGGCGCGGCAGAAGATTGAAAGCGATCGTGCGGAGATTCTTTCGGGTGTGCGGGGCGGGGTGACGACCGGATCACCTTTGACGATACAGATCGTGAACAAGGATTCGCGGCTGGAGGATGTGGAGAAGACGCCGGCGTTGACGAAGCCTCGGCCCGGCCATGCGGACCTTGCGGGCGCTTTGAAGTATTCGACAACGGATTGCAGGAATGTGCTGGAGCGTGCGTCGGCCCGTGAGACGGCGGCGCGGACTGCGGCGGGGCTGGTTGCGCAGCTGCTGCTGCGGGAGTTCGAGATTGTTCCGTTCGGATTTGTGCGCGGAATGCTCGATGCGCAGACGGATGTGGAGCCTTCAGCGAGTGCTCTTGAAACACTCACACAGGCGAGGGATGCGTCGAATGTGTTTTGCCCGGATGGGGACGTGACGGAAAAGATTATTCAGCACATTCACCGCGCGAAGACGGAACAGGACACGGTCGGCGGGTTGTGTGAAGTCCATGTGTTCAACGTGCCTGCGGGTCTGGGTTCGTGCATGCAGTGGGATCTGCGGCTTGATGCACGGCTGGCGGGCGCGGTGATGAGCATTCAGGCATTCAAGTCGGTGGAAATCGGGCTGGGGAAGGACGTGGCGTTTCTGCCGGGCTCGAAAGTGCATGATGCAATCCAGTACGACGCGAAACGTGCAGGCACGCCTTGCATGGGGTTCACGAGGCCGACGAACAACGCGGGCGGGATTGAGGGCGGGATGAGCAACGGCATGCCGATCGTGGTGCGGGGCGCGATGAAGCCCATTTCGACGTTGCTGCGTGGGATGCCTTCGGTGGATCTGAAAACGCTTGAGGCTGCGCATTCAGCGTATGAACGGTCGGACGTGTGCGCGCTGCCGGCGGCAAGCGTGGTGATGGAAAATGTTGTGGCGTTCGAGATTGCGAAAGCGTTTCTGGAGAAGTTCTCGGGCGACACGATGCGGGACGTTCGCGCCGCGTTCGAGCACTATCTGCGAATGAACCGTTCGGAAGATTCGGCAGCCGGCGAGACGGAACACGACCAGTCCGAAGCCTGAGGTTTATCTTCTTCGTCGTCGAACCAGGCTGCCAAGCGCCAGCAATGGAAGCACACCGGCGCTCGGTATTGGGGTGAACGCGATCGAATAGTCGGCGGTGACGGTGTGTGCCGGATCGCCGGCAATCATTTGTGCAAACATGCGAGAATGCAGCGTGTACACCACCCCCGGTTGCAGCACGCCGGTTTCGTGTCTTGTGACAACTCCGGGGATGAAGCCGAGATCCTGATGAATGCTGAGACCGGTGCCCGTGAGCGTGAATTGCGATGGAGACAGCACGCTGTTCTGATTCACAGTGGTGAATGTGGCATCAAAAGTGAACGCGTTGGCTGTTGTGACCTGAAACGTCATGTCCCACGCGGATTCAGCAATGGAAAACAAGGAGTTGGGCGGAGCTGATCCATTGACGGCCTGGGCTTGCTGAAACCCGACGATGCCGTCGTTTGAAATCATGGAGTTCTGAGCTGCGAACGCGGTGTTGACGGTCAAAAAACTGGCTGAAGCCGAGGTATTGAAGAGCTCAAGTCCGTCGGTTTGAAAGTAATCCTCAGGTCCGCCGGAATTTTCGATCCGTGCAATAACGTAGCGATGACTGGAGATGACTTGAATATCCCGCGCCACGGCTGCTGAAGACCATCCGCAAAACGCCACTGACACCGTTGTGACCCACAATATTCGATTCATATTTCTTCTCCAACTACACCATCGGAATGTCGGACGAGGCCAAGCGTGTACAAAGGCTACTTCTGAACGCCAACGAATCCAACAGATTTCAGTGAATTTGAGATGATCTTTACATATGGTGGTTGTGAACGTGGCGAGATGAACCCTTGAAGTTTGCCTGAACCCTGATGATGTACCTCACCGTCTGCCTCACTGCCGTGCTCGCCTCCGCGCTGACCCTCTTTTCGGGCTTCGGCCTGGGTACCGTTCTGCTTCCCGCATTCGCCATTTTTTTTCCAACGGAGATCGCTGTCGCACTCACCGCCATCGTGCATTTGCTCAATAATCTGTTCAAGTTCGTGCTGGTCGGCAGGCATGCGGATCGACGGGTCGTGATGCGGTTCGGACTTCCCGCACTGGTCGCATCGTTTGTCGGTGCGGCGATGCTCCTGCTTCTCACTCATCGCGGCGTGCTGTATTCATATTCGCTGGGCGGCAAGCAGTGCGACATCACGCTGATCAGTGTCATTGTCGCGTTTCTGATGTTGGCCTTTGCCACATTGGAACTCTGGGATCTGGAGAACAGGTTTCAGATCAAATCGGCCTCTCTTCCGTATGGCGGGTTGCTGAGCGGATTTTTCGGCGGGTTGTCCGGGCATCAGGGGGCGTTACGCGCGGCATTTCTGGTTCGATCGGGATTGGACAAACAGGCGTACATCGCAACGGGCGTGGTGATCGCGTGCATGATTGATGTGGCGCGATTACTGGTGTATTCGTCGGATGTTTCGATTTCGCTTCTTCGGGCGAACGGGACATTGCTTGCGGTGGCGGCGGGAAGTGCGTTTCTCGGCGCGTTCGTCGGCGTGCGATTGATGCCCAAAGTCACTCTGAGATTTGTCCGCATGCTTGTTGCCGTGCTGCTGGCGCTGATGTCGGTGGCGATGGGCACGGGGTTGCTTGATCGGCATTGATGTGTCAAAGCCGCAGACCAACTACAATGAATGAGATATGGGGATTGTTGAAATCCTGATCATCACAGCGATGCTGCTGCTCAACGGCACATTCGCCGCGTACGAACTGGCGCTGGCCTCAATCAGCATTCAGCGCTTGCGCGTGCTTGCGGATGAAAAGCGGCGGGGAGCGCGTACCGCGCTGGCGATGAAATCGCGAATGGAAGCGAGCATGGCGGTGGCGCAGGTGGGGGTGACGGTGGTGGCGGCGGTGGCCGCGGCGATCGGCGGGGCGAACGCCACCGAGCACATTGCGCCGTCTTTGCAGAAGACGTTCGGGTGGTCGGGGACGACTGCACACGTGATGTCAATCATCTGCGTGGTGATTCCGCTTTCGGGGATCACGATTTTCGTCGGCGAGCTGCTGCCGAAGATTTTCGCCATCCGCAATCATGAACTGGTGTGCTTGAAACTGAGTCCGCCGATGCGGATTTTCGCGGCGGTGGTGTATCCGCTGGTGTGGGTGCTGGAATGGCTGACGAAGCGGACGATCGCAGTGATCGAAGCGTTTCTGCCGAAGCGAAACGCGGATTCGCGCCGGATCGCATTGATGGAATTGCGAGCGCAGGTGAATCTGCTTCGAGCGGGGAAAGTGATCGGCGAACAGGAAGAGCAGATCATCATTCGCGCTTCACGTCTGTCCGTGCTGACTGTCGCGGAGATTCTGCTTCCTGCGGACGACATCATTTATCTTGAAGCTGATGCGCCGCTTTCAAGGTCGGTGGTGACCGCGCATCTTGACTTGCACACGCGATTTCCGGTTGCGGAGGCGCCGGGCGACGTGCAGAGCATCATCGGGTACGTGAACTTCAAGGAGATGGTGCTATTGGCGAAGACCCATCCGGGAAATCCGAGTCTGCGGGAGATTGTGCGGCCGATGATCAGCCTTGCGCCGCAGCTTCCGGTGAGCACTGCGCTGCGGATGATGATGGCGGAACACCTGCACCTTGCACTGGTGCGGGATTCGGCGGGGACGATCCAGGGCATGATCACGCAGGAAGACATTTTCGAGGAACTTGTCGGGGACATTCAGGATGAATTCGACCGGTTGCCGCGGTACATCGTGCCGTCGGGCAGGCAATTCGTGGTCGGCGGAGGCACGACGCTCGCGCGGATTCGGGCGGAACTCAACAGGCCGGAATTGGCATCAAGCCGTTCGCCCGGGACGACGGTGAATGCGTGGCTTACGGATCACATCGGCGATCGGATCAAAGGCGGCGACACGCTCAGCATTGATGGGATCGGGATCCTCATTCGCAAGGTTCGGCGTCATCAGGTGGCTGAGGCGCTGCTTGATCCGACATCGACCACGCCACCAGTGGCTACAGCAGAGAATATGCAGACGGCCATGAAACCATCGCATTCCTGAGGAGAGTGCGCCGGTCAATCGGCATCACCATCGTTATCGTTATCGTGAACAGATCGCTTGGGCGATTCGTCAGGATTCGACCGATGCTTTTTCCGCTGTCGATCGGGGTTAATGCCGAGATAATTTCTGCACAGGGCGATGCGATACTTGCCGCGGCCGATCACTGATAATCGAGCATCGTCGACGAATTCCACACTTTCAAAGTGCCTGGCGATCTCTCGATCCTGCTTCTCCAATTCTTCACGGGGGTCTCCGCCGCGATCATCCAAGTAGACACAATTCCGTCCTATCCAGTCAGATTCCTTCGACCAGTATTTGAAGCCAAGGCCTTCGCCATCAATGAGCCACTGACTCGTGATGTATTTGCTTGCGCGTTCATCGTCGTCAATTTTGGTGCAGTAGAACGAAAGGGGCGCAGCAAGACGATAGCGGCCATCCGCAATGATCAGCGGTTCCTCGTTCTTTTCAGGCTCGAGCAATTCCTCGTGCTCTTCGACGACTTGAGCAATAGATTGCCATTCTTCAACGGCAGGCACGAGCGTTGTTTTCGGCGCATACATGCTCATGAAGATGGATACGCCTGCAACGATGGCGGCGCATACGCCGATCGTCGCAGTCAGCATTCCTTCCCAGCTTTTGGCACGAATGGACCAGATTTTTCTTCCCCGATCCACCGCCAGCATCCATCCGCACGTGAGGGGAAGGGCACTGAGATACGCAGGCAGGGTCCAATTGATGTGAATTGAATACCAGATTGATTTCCACGCCATCTGGGCCAGCAGGGGGGCGCTGAACGCAAGTGCAAAGACCCATCGTTGCGTCAGCACTCGCTTCCATCGACCAGTGAGCGAGATGACCGCACCGGCCATTCCTGCGAGAAGCACGGGCGTGAGAACAACAACTTGTCCAAGCAGGAACGTGAGCGCGTGTTTCGGATACACATCGCGAGCTTCCCAGCGATCCACAAATTGGAATTTGAAGCTCGCCCAATCATGCTGCCAGTTCCAGATGAGCACCGGGCTGAAGACCGCCCAGGCGAGCAGTCCGCCGAGGTACGGATGGAAGCTGAGCAAATGGCGGCGCCATTCCATTCGGCCCACAATAGCGAGCGCAGTGCCAAGCCCGAGGAACACTCCGGTGTACTTGCTCAACATTGTCAAACCGATGGAGGCACCTGCCGCATACCACATCCACCAGTCTCCGCGCCGGAGCGCGAGGCTGACGGTCACGAGGCTCAGCATCCAGAAGAACATTACGGCTGAGTCCATTGTGGCGATAAGACCGGCACCGAAAAACACCGGCAGCACGAGCACGAGCAGCGCGCTGAGCACGGCGGTACGCCTGGTGGACCAGATTCGTCCCAAGGCATACATCAACCCTGCGGACCCGATTCCCATCAAGCATCCAACCAGCCTGACGCCGAACTCGGTCAGTCCGCCGATTGCAGTGCCAAGGCCGATCATCCACGCCACCATCGGCGGGTGATCGAAATAACTCAGCGCGGGATTTTCCGAGTAGAGCCAGTAGTAGGCTTCTTCGGGAAGCAGAGGCATGTAGATCATGGCGGCGAAGCGCGCACCGATGGCAGTCAACACAAGCCAAAGAATTGCACGATCGGATTTTCCGAATCCTCGAAATCCGGTTGCTCTTTGTGCCAGTGCAACCGACGAGATATCCAAAGCCACCGTTCCCTGCATTGCGTTCCTCTCTGAGCCAAGTCAAAATCAATTCTACCTTTGGGAGAGGAACATCTTTGCCAGGGGTAAAAACCCGGATTTTTGATCCTCAATCCGGCAATTTATCGGACATTTGTTTTCCCCTTCCATCGTACGATTCCTCCCGCTAACATCCCGCCTCCTCGACTTGTGCTGCCTGCGATCTCCCGCCACACTGCGGCCTGACGCAAATGGTTTGACCGCATCGCGTACAGGTCAGGAAATCGACGGGGCGGGGTGAGGCGGGGGGGTGGTTGGTCTCCACTTACTTTTGCACGGTTTTTCCGTCATCGGCCGACGATTCCGCCGGAGCGATCTCTGCTCCCAGTTTTCAGGGCTTTCTACAAAAGGTCTCGCATGAAGCTTTCATCCTTCTCACTTCGTCACCTCCTGCCGGTCATCATTCTCGCACTTGGGTTGTGGGTCCCCTCCGCACTTGCTGAGGAGGCATCCCACAAGCCCGGCGGTGAGGCCAATCTCGTCATGCCCGATCTGGCCAACAAAACAGTGCATGTCGAATTCATCGGCGGCCTTTCCGGTCACACGCTCCTCCTCTCCGGGCTTGTGGTCTCTGCACTGGGCCTGCTTTTCGGAATGATGATCTACGGCAACTTGCGCAATATGCCCGTGCATAAGAGCATGCTTGATGTCTCGGAACTGATCTACACCACCTGCAAGGCGTATCTCGCGCAGCAGGGCAAGTTTCTCATGATCCTCTGGGTCTTTATCGCCGCCGCCATGACGGCGTATTTCCTCGGGCTCGTCGGCGTCAAACCCGCTGAAATGGGCATCATTCTGCTCTTCTCGCTCATCGGCATCGGCGGCTCCTACTTCGTCGCGTGGTTCGGCATCCGCGTCAACACGTTCGCCAACAGCCGTGCTGCATTCGCATCGCTTCGAGGCAAGCCATTCCCGTGCTACGCGGTTCCGCTGAAGGCGGGCATGTCGATCGGCATGATGCTCATCAGCGTCGAACTGCTCATCATGCTCTGCATTCTGTTGTTCCTCCCGTCGGAACTCGCAGGCAAGTGCTTCATCGGCTTCGCCATCGGCGAATCGCTGGGCGCCGCGGCTCTGCGAATTGCGGGCGGTATTTTCACGAAGATCGCTGACATCGGCTCGGACCTCATGAAAATCGTCTTCAAGATCAAGGAAGACGATGCTCGAAACCCGGGCGTCATTGCCGACTGCGTCGGTGACAACGCCGGCGACTCCGTCGGCCCTTCTGCAGACGGCTTTGAGACCTACGGCGTTACAGGTGTCGCTCTCATCAGTTTCATCCTGCTCGCCATCATGCCCAAGCTCTTCCTGCCCACCGGCGTCACAGAGCACACGGCCACAGCGGATCAGCTCGCTGCCGCATCCGCCGCTGCCGGCGCGGTGCAGGTCAAGCTGCTCGTCTGGATCTTCATGATGCGCATCATCATGGTCATCGCTTCCGCGGTGTCCTACTTCATCAACGATGCCATGGCCAAGGCCAAGTACAGCAACGCATCCAAGATGAACTTTGAGCATCCGCTCACCAGCCTGGTGTTCATCACCTCCGCGTTGTCCATCGCACTGACCTTCATCGCGTCCTATCTGCTCATTCCGACCTTCACAGTCAATGGCGTTGAACACACCGGATTCTGGTGGCAGCTTTCGCTCATCATCACGTGCGGAACCGCGGCCGGCGCCATCATTCCTGAACTTGTCAAGGTCTTTACCAGCACCCACAGCGGTCACGTTCGTGAAGTCGTCAAGAGTTCCGAGCAGGGTGGCGCCTCGCTCAACATTCTGTCGGGTCTGGTGGCCGGCAACTTCTCCAGCTACTGGCTCGGCATTACCATCATGCTCCTCATGGCTGCTGCGTACTACGTCAGCACCATGTTTGAAGTCCCCATCATGGTCGCCCCCGCTGTCTTTGCCTTCGGCCTCGTAGCCTTCGGCTTCCTTGGCATGGGTCCGGTCACCATCGCGGTCGATTCCTACGGCCCGGTCACTGACAATGCTCAGTCCGTGTTTGAGCTTTCCACCATCGAAACCATTCCCAACATCAGCGGCGAAATCCAGAAGGAATTCGGCTTCACTCCCGATTTCCACCACGGCAAGGAATTCCTCGAGGAAAACGACGGAGCAGGTAATACCTTCAAGGCAACCGCCAAGCCCGTGCTCATCGGGACCGCTGTCGTCGGCGCGACGACCATGATCTTCTCGATCATCGTCGCGCTTACACACGGGCTCACCGAAAACCTCGACAAGCTCAGCCTCATGCACCCACCCTTCCTGCTCGGGCTTATCGCCGGCGGCTGCCTCATCTACTGGTTCACAGGCGCTTCCACACAGGCGGTCTCCACCGGCGCCTATCGGGCGGTTGAGTTCATCAAGGCGAACATCAAACTGGAAGGCGCGACGAAGGCGTCGGTCGAGGACAGCAAGAAAGTCGTGCAGATCTGCACCATTTACGCGCAGAAGGGCATGTTCAACATCTTCCTCGGCGTGTTCTTCGCGACCCTTGCATTCGCCTTCTACGAATCCTATTTCTTCATCGGCTTCCTGGTCTCCACCGCGCTCTTCGGCTTGTTCCAGGCCATCTTCATGGCCAACGCAGGCGGTGCGTGGGATAACGCCAAGAAAATCGTGGAGACGGATCCCGTCTACAAGAACTCCGGCCGCGGCAAGGGCAGCGAGCTGCATGCCGCTACCGTTGTCGGCGACACAGTCGGCGATCCGTTCAAGGATACGTCTTCCGTCGCCATGAACCCCGTCATCAAGTTCGCGACGCTTTTCGGTCTTCTTGCCGTTGAACTCGCTGTCGAACTTGTCCGCAAGAACGAGGGTTCAACGATGGTCACCCACTGGCTCGCCTTGGCCTTCTTCGTGACCAGTGCGTTCTTCGTCTGGCGATCCTTCTACGGCATGCGGATCGGCGGCGCTCGCGCTTGATTGATCTGAAGACTCACCCCAAAAAAGAAAAGGCCCGCGTCTTCTCCGACGCGGGTCTCTTTGTTTCCGTCGATTCCGCTCTCTTCTCTCCGCGGTCCCCCTGGATCATCGACGGCGCTTGTTTGTTCTTATCAGGCTTTCCTTCGACGGTTGCGAACCGCAACACCAAGTCCGAACACCGCAAGAGCTGCTGGACCCGGAACGCTCGCAGAGGGCGTTTCTTTCAGGGTGAAGACCATGCCGCCATCTTGTGGAAGATTGGCATGAATCCACAGTT
>DASZQE010000290.1:0-2891 GCA_035550175.1 Phycisphaerales bacterium
GTGGTCGCGCCGCCGTCCCCTCCGGCGCATCCACAGGCGAGAACGAAGCCGTCGAACTCCGTGACAACAACAAATCCATCTACCTCGGCAAGTCCGTCACCCGCGCCGTCAAGAACGTGAATGATGTCATCGCGCCTGAAGTCGTCGGCATGGATGCCCGCGAGCAGGAAGCCATCGATCAGATGCTGCTCAAAATCGATGGCACGCCCAACAAGTCCAGGCTCGGCGCCAACGCCACCCTTGGTGTCTCCCTCGCCGTCGCTCACGCCGCCGCGCAATCTGCCTCCCAGCCTCTGTACCGCTACCTCGGCGGAACCGCCGCCAAAACGCTTCCCGTTCCCATGCTCAACATTCTCAACGGCGGCAAGCACGCCGACAACACTGTCGACTTTCAGGAATTCATGATTCAGCCTTGGGGCTTCGACAACTTTGAAGACGCCCTCCGCGCCGGCGTCGAAATCTATCACTCCCTCAAGAAAGTCCTTCACGAACGCCACCTGTCAACAGCAGTGGGAGATGAGGGAGGCTTTGCCCCCGATCTCAAATCCAATGAAGATGCCCTCAAGCTCATTCAGGAAGCCGTCGAAAAATCCGGCTACAAGTGGGGCGAACAGATCTTCATCGCCCTCGATCCCGCCACCTCCGAACTCTGGAACGAAGCCCAGCACCGCCACAAGCGCAAGGGCTACTGCTTCTTCAAATCCGATCCTTCCAACGTCGTCTCTTCCGATGATCTCATCTCCATCTGGTCCGATTGGGCCTCCCGCTACCCCATCCGCTCCATCGAAGATGGCCTCGCTGAAAATGACTGGGATGGCTGGAAAAAACTCACCGACGCGCTCGGCAAAAAGCTCCAGCTCGTCGGCGATGATCTCTTTGTCACCAACCCCGCGTTCCTCAAGAAAGGCATCGACTCCGGCACCGCTAACGCCATCCTCGTCAAGGTGAACCAGATCGGCACGCTCAGTGAAACCCTCGCCGCCGTCAACCTCGCACAGCACAACGGCTACGCCGCCGTCCTCTCACACCGCTCCGGCGAAACCGAGGACTCCACCCTCGCCGACATCGCCGTCGCCACCAACTGCGGCCAGATCAAAACCGGCGCGCCCTGCCGCTCCGATCGCACCGCCAAGTACAACCAGCTCCTCCGTATCGCCGAAGACCTCGGCTCCTCCGCCCTCTACGGCAACGTCACCTGGAAAAAAGGGTGACTCATTTCTTACGAGCCTGAGAGGGGCGGGCGACGGAATCCAGTCGTCTCTTAAACGAGCCCTCCGCGCAAGCGGGTGAATTTTCGCGGTGGCACTTATTCACGGTATCGGTGAGAAAAGAAATGAGAACATCCCGGCCCATAGCAATCCCCACAATGCAGTGACTAGCGCCAGCGGCAATAAGAATTCTCGCCTCGCTGCGCTCAGAATTGTTCCGAAAAAGAGCCATCCCCAGACAGGCTAATAATGCAACCGTGCTTCCCAGCCGCCTGTTGTCTAAAACAAGTTCAATAAACCCTCCTGGAACAAGAAAATGACTTAGGCTGATTTCATCGAACATGACCTTCCATGTTCCCGTTAACGCGAACACAAGCCCATACGGCCCGTACATCGCCGCAAGCATCACCACCCCTGCAATCACCCAATCTCTTCGTGTCGGCTTCCGCTTCATGCCCGGCCTGTTCACCAGCCCGCATTCCGGACACGTCGTCTTGTCCTTCGTCCCCGTTCCGCGCAGGTCATACCCGCACTTCGCGCACACCATCCCAGTGCTTGTCCGTCGATGATGCTCAAGATGATCTGACATCGAAGAAGATCATATATCTCGGTTCAACTGACCCATCTGAGTATCTCTCCGTTTCCGAATGCTTCTTCCTCGATTCTTTGTTCTCTGTGCCTCTGTGTCTCTGTGGTGATTCTTCTTTCTTCTGGCTCCTGGCTCCTGAATTCTGGATCCTCTTCCTCACTTCACATACGGCACTTTCCCCTCCGTCACCTTGTCAATCCGTATCTCCTCCCTCGGCTCATATCCCAGCGTCCCAGCTTTCGCCACCGCTTCGTCCTGATCCACGCCGTCGCCGCTCACGCCGATTCCGCCCACCAGCACCCCGTCCTTGTATAACGGCAATCCGCCGGGAAACTCAACCGCGCTCTGATCGAACAACCCATGATGAATGTTCCCGATCTGCCACAGCGGCCCGCCCGGCTGACTCAGCGCGCCGATGCTCCGCGTCGTCAGTGCGTTCTCATCGCTGCTGAAGCTCGCCGCCGTCCACGCCTTTGATGTCGCAATCTGCAGACTCCCCGTCCACGCATCAGGCATCGAAATCCTCCCCTTCACGCTCCCGCTCCGGTTCATCACCACAATGTGCATGCGCGTCGTCGCGGGCTTCCCGTCCGCGCCCACCCGCACCAGGCTCTTCTCAGCCTCCGCCGCATGCGCAGCATTATCCAATATCAATCGCACATCAGAATCCGTCAGCGTCGCCGCGCCCCGCTTCATCGCATTGTGCGGCCCGCCCGCCTGCTGTGAACTCTTGCACCCATCCGCGCCAATCACGACAGTCGCCACTGAGCAAACCAATGCCAGTTGGTTCATCATTCGTCCCATCGCGGTTTCCTTTCAGTTCCAGCCCTCCATCATCATACAATCGTCATGTGATCCGGAATCTGAAATCACTCAACAACGGTCCATTCGCTGATGCTCGATAGATCCCGCTATCCGTTACCAGTTCCCAACCGCTACGGCTATTGCTACGCCAGTCGCTCGCATTTTGATCTTGTCATGCTTGCCGTCGCCAAGCGGCTTCTCCGAAAATCCGGCTTGCTTCGCGATCGTTTCATTCGTTACGCCATTCCGTTGAGCTGGGTCATGATCATCGCGCCGAGCATCTTCTCAAT
>DASZQE010000291.1:0-2437 GCA_035550175.1 Phycisphaerales bacterium
CGCACAGGCTCAGCCGCCCTGACCCCCTCCGCCTCCGGGCCTGCCGCCGCCTGGCCCATTCCCGGGTCCGTTGCCGTTTCCGCCCGGCCCGCGGCCTGGTCCGCCGCCACCCCCCGTTGTCGGTGTGCCGCCGCCGTTTTGTCCGCCGGTGTTCTCATCACCATTGTTCTGGCTGTTATTGGCGTCATCAGGATTCTGCGCATCGTTCCCCGTCGATGTCTCATCATCCGGTTCGACAAACAGATCCTTCGGCGAAACCACACGGTCAATTGCCACAACCGTCTGCAGCGTCGCTCGCGGCGCAGTCATCAGATCATCTTCTGACGTGTTCCCGCACGCCATCACCGTGATGCGAATGGCTGTCGGCAACCCATCACTATCAGAATCCCATGTCGAATACCACGCATCGCCGTCATACGCTTCGAAAGACAACGCAAGAATGCCTTCCACAATCGGCGTGGCCAAACCCCCTGCCCGCAGATACTCATCCGGTTGCATGTCGCGCCGTTGCCAGAGCACGGGGCCGGTGCCGTCGTCTTCCACGCGGTATTGCGTTTCGTATTGTGATCCTTCGCCGCTGAAATCCAGACTGTTCTGTGACGAGCGCAACACCGTGTTGAACAGCAGGATGCCGTCGTTGCTGAACTCCTGGCCGTCTTTGTGGAAGGACTGATCCTCGATTTCAAGTTTCGTGTAGAACAGATCATCGCTGCGAAGCACGCTGGCAATGTTCTTTCGCAGCAGGCTCAGCGCAGCATCCGCCCTGCGATACGCCTCATAATGCGTCTTGCAGATGCTCTTGGCTCTTCCGAGGTTCGCCAGCGCCGTCGTCACTGCGCCGAGCACCAGCGCAGCGATCACTCCCGCAACGATCAATTCGATCAGCGTGAATGATCTGCGATGGAAATTGGCATCACGGAGATTCATCATCGGGGTGATACTTTGCGTCTCGGTCAACTGGTTCAAGCGGTCTTCGCGGCTGATACGAATCGCCGCCACGTTCGGAAATCAACGATTGCACCTGAATACTCCCGCCTCCGCGATCCTTGTCCCACGACACCGTTGCAGTGACGCGGAACGGCACATTCACCCCCTGATCCTTCAACTCCACGTTGTACGTGAACTCGTCAAACGGCGCATCGAATCGCCCGCTTGAATCATTGCGCTTCCCGTAGTCCACCGGCCCGTCAGCGAGCACCATGTTCAGCAACCCGTCAGCTAGCCATGCCGCAGTCGTGCGCTTCTCGCCGTCAATCTGTCGTTGCACAGCCCGGCTGGTGAGGGAGATGACCACCGCAAGGCCGATGCCGAGAATCACTGCGCCGATGATCGCATCAATCAGCGCAAATCCACCACGGTGGTTGCGGTGAGGGCGTCTCACAGAATGGCCGCACACCTTGTTCACCAGTCCTCCCTCGTCTTGCCGATCGCATCAAGATTGATCGGGCTTCGGATCTGCTGAAAGTTCGCGCCTGTGCCGTAGATTGCAGGTGCAAGCCCGTTCGCGTCCAGCACGAGCTGCGTCGTTTGGCCGTTCGGCCCGCTCATCACGATTCGAATCGTCGGTCGCCCCTGGCCCGGTGTGCTTGCAAGCGGCCATTCATCAATATCCACGATTTCACCGTTCGCGCTGACTTCATCCAGCGTAACGTAGTCCGGGAATTTCACCGGCTTCACGATCGGGTCCTGTCGCCATCGTGCCGCCGAGCCGGGATTTCGATCATCAATGTCCACGCTCATCAACTCGAGCCATCGACGTCCCGGCGACGCATCGAAGTGAAGCCCGACTGCTTTCTGCCCCATGCTCTCGCGATTTGCGTACATCGTCAGCAGGTCCGCCACGCGGTCCACCGTCAGCTGAAATGTCCGGCGGTCGTTGCCGACCATTCTGGGAACCGCGATCGAGGCGAGAATGCCGATGATCACGATCACGATCACCATTTCAAGCAGCGTGAATCCGCGTTTCAAGACAAGATTGGAATCAATCGTCAATTGCATGCGCTTCGTTCATTCACGTCATTCGCTGACGATGTCTGTGTTATAGCCTTCGCCGTTTTCTGTGCCGTCTGCGCCATAACTCACGATGTCAAACGGCGCGCCTTCCGCACCGGGAACCCGAAGTATGTACGGATGCCCCCAGGGGTCGATGAGCTGGCCCTTTTTCAATACGGCGTCAGTGCCTTCCGTGAGTTTCTCAAGCGAAAAATCGTCCGGAACTCGCGTGAGCGCGCCCATGTCAAGGAGTCGAATGCTGACTTGCTGATGGATGGAGTTGACTTCGCTCTTGGCCTTAGCGATCTTTGCCTTGTCAACATTTCCAAGGATTCGCGGCGCAATCAGCGTCGCCAGAATCGCGATGATTGTGACGACCACGATGATTTCAAGCAGCGTGAATCCGCGCACGCTTGCACGAGAAAGTGTTCTTTGATTTCGTTCA
>DASZQE010000292.1:0-10253 GCA_035550175.1 Phycisphaerales bacterium
TTACTGCCCAGCATGCGATGAATCGCTGTCTGGCGGGCGAAGAGGACCCGGGTGAAATCCTGGGCGGGATGGAAGAGACGCTGCTCAAGCTGGGCGAGACGCGGGTCAAGAGCGGCCTGGTCAATCCGCGGCAGATCCTGGAGAGCTACGACGGCGGACTGAACGCGTTCCTCGATCCGAGCAAGCGCGTCAAAGGCATCAGCACGGGATTTTACAAGCTGGATGAGATGACCGGAGGGATGCATGCCGGCGACCTGTTCATTCTGGCCGCGCGTCCCTCGATGGGAAAGACGGCGCTGGCGCTGAACATTGCTGAGCAGATGGCGATGCGCGGGGAAGCGGTGGGCATCTTCAGCATGGAAATGAGCAAGCAGCAACTTGTGCAGCGCATGCTGGCGTCGCGTGCCGCCATTGACTCGCACCGGATGCGGCGCAACATGCTGAATCGCGATGAGCATCGCGCGCTGATGACGGCGTGCGACGAACTCCTGGACGCACGATTATTCATTGACGACACGCCGGGCCTGAGCCTGCTGCAACTTCGCGCGAAGGCGCGGCGCATGCAGCAGAAGCACGGCATCTCCGCGATCGTGATTGATTACCTGCAGTTGATGACCAGCGGACGGAAGGTGGAAAGCCGACAGCTTGAAGTGAGCGAAATCAGCCGAGGCGTGAAAGCGATGGCGAGAGAACTCGGCGTGCCGGTGCTGTGTCTTTCGCAGCTCAATCGCTCGCCGGAAATGCGGGCCGGCCACAAACCGATGATGAGCGATCTGCGCGAATCGGGAAGCATTGAGCAGGACGCTGACGTGGTGAGCATGCTGCACCGCGAGGATTATTATCACAAGGATGACCCCGAGTGGGAGATGAACAATCCGGGCAAGGCGGGGGTGGCGGAACTGATTCTGACCAAGCAGCGAAACGGCCCAACGGGTGTGGTGTATCTGACATGGGTGGCGAGCAGCATGCGATTCAAGGATCATTCGCCGCATCGTGGGGAGGGGTATTCGGCGTCATCACACAGCGGGCCGGCATTCCCCGGAGCCGCCTACTCACGAGACATTCCGCAAGCCTCCGGCAGCGCGATCAGCGCCCCTTTCAAGGAGCGCGGGAGGCCCAGAGCGATCGACCTGGACGAGCAGGTGGAAGGCGATCTGCCGATTTGAAGAAGTGCGCGCCGGCGGGAGAATTCAAAAGTGTGTCGGCAGGCGTGAAATCCGCACGTGGGTGAAAACGTTTGGCTGAGCGAACGCAACTGAGACGATAAGGTGTTGCGAAAGTGGGGAATCTGGGGCAACCGGATTTCGTGTGAATGAAGGGGGTATTGAGCCAAGATGCATGCCAAGCGGATCACCAATAGATCGAGACGGGGAGGACATTGGCGAACACCTGAGGCAGGCTGCGCATGGAGATGAACAGGCGTGGCGAGCGATTGTGCGGATGTATCACGCGCGCGTGTTCGGACTGATTCGAAGCCAGTGCGGTGATCCTGACTTGGCGGAGGAGATCACACAATCGGTTTTCTGCACGATTGTGACCAAGATCGGGAGTTACACGGAGCAGGGAAAATTCGAGAGCTGGCTGTTTCGCATTGCGACGAACAGGCTCCGCGATGAGATGCGCCGGCGAAAGCGGCAGGCTCGTCCGGTTGAAATGGACACCTTGGGCGCGCTTGCGAATGAAGCGTCAAAGGAAGAACGGCTGATGGGCCGCGGCGGAGCTGGGCGGGCTGTGGATCACCCTGAGGAAGGGGCCAGTGACCGTGAGCTTGGAGCGCTTCGAGATGCCATGTCCAAGTTATCGGAGGCGGACCAGATGATCGTGCATTTGAGACATCTGGCGGGCTTGAAGTTCAATCAGATGGCTGAGGTGCTGGGGGAACCCATGGGAACCGTGCTGGCAAGGCATCACAGGGCGTTGAAAAAGCTCAAGGAACTGATGGAGCAGGGAGGTGTTCGGGATGGTGAGGAATAGCGGAAATCGAGCAAGAATGAGCGGTGAATAGTCGTTGAATATGTGAAGGACCGATCAATGTCGCAGATGAACGAACAGTTTGGTTTTGAGCGCGAGCCGCTGCCTGAGTTTTACGAGGCTGACCTCGTGGATGTGGACGCTCAACTGGCAGATGCGTTGACCTTGATAGAGGTCCCGGAAGGGCTGGAGGACCGCGTGTTTGCGGCCAGCGTGCGCGATCTTCCGCAGGAAGCCGTCCCGGCCGGCGGATATTCGTTTGTGCATGTGTTGCGGACACGATGGATCAGTTCCGGTCGGCTGGCCATGGCGGCATGCCTTGGGCTGGTGTGCGTGGTGGGAAGCTGGATGCTTCACGCGCACAACGCAAGTCAGAATCAACTGGCGAGCAATTCGCCGAAATCGCCGTTGCCGACCATTCCCACACAGAGCGCCGACACGGACAACGGGGCGGTGATGCTGGCATCGCTGGAGAAGATGTCGAGTGATTCAGTTTCCGCGGCTGATGGCGGATGGCTGTGGATGGATTACGCCCGGCAGGAAATCTCCGTTGATGACCTGGATCAGGAACTGAGTGCGATGATGAAATCACTGGGTGCGGGAGACGAGATGTGAAGAGCGGAACATTGAGCGAGCGAACGGCGCGGGGTGCGTGGTTGTGCATGGGCATCGCTGTGGGCGCTCTGGGGATGGTGTTGTTGAAGTCAGAACGCGGGCATGATTCAGCGCCGACTGAGCATGCCATGATCATGCCGATGAGCGCGAGCACAGATGCGCAAAACGGAGGCGGTGATGACGCGCCGCACGGACGACCGCCCAAGCGCATGGATGATGACGGACCGATGCACCGAAGGGGCGGCGGAAATCTGAACATCGTTCCCGGCCCGGGAGTTGCCGGTCCGGCAACGCAACCCGGCGATCGACCCGGCATGGTGCCGCGGCGCGTGGGGGACATCGTGGAACGATGCCTTGAAGTGGCTGAAGACATCGATCCGGCGGTGGCCCGGCGATTGCGAGCCTTGCGCGAGCGAGAACCGGAGGAATTCGAGCGCACAGTGCGACAGGTCGGCCGACAACTGATGATTCTCGCGGATCTGAAGACCCGGGATGCGGATTTGTACCGAGTGAGAATCGGCGAACTGCAGACAGAATCGCAGATCAATCGGACGTCGAGCGATCTGTGTGCGGCACGGGCGGCTGAGAACGCGACTGAAGTCGCGCAACTTGAGCAGTTGCTGAAGAACCAGTTGGCTGTGCAACTCACGTATTCGATCAAAGCGAGAACCGAGTACCTGTGCAGGCTTCGAGAACAGTGCGCGAAAGTGGAAGGCGACATCAGCCGTGACACGGCAGCCTTTGCGTCCATTGTTGAAGAACGCTACCAGGCGATTCTCAATCGCCCGCCGTGCGATCCGCTGGACGTGCTGAAGAATCCGAACCATCCGAACGAAGATGGTCCGCCCGGCGCGCCTCCGCCGCAGGATCAGTGAGCATTCCGCACGTTCAGGCACCATTGACCGAGCCGACTCGCGGGTAGGATGAGGGCGTGAATGCCTCCACAAGCAAGGTCGAATCTCCGTGGCGCACGCAGCGCGTGAAGAGATTCAGCGTGAAACGGTGGGGATGGACGGGCGGCGCATTTCTCGCGTTGATGATTGTTGTTTGTGCGGGAAGCCTCCCGTGGGCGCTTGAACGAGCGGATGCGAACGGCACGCGAAGATTTGAAGCAGGCGATTCGGATGTTGCGCTGGTGTCGCCAACGTGGATGATGAGCGAGAAGGAACGCGAAGAGCTGCGCACCAGGCTGCCAGAGTCGGATGAATCCCGTTGGCGATACGCGCTGGGCACGGACCGGCTGGGAAGAGATTTTCTGCTTCGATGCCTGATGGGAGGCGTGATCAGCCTTGGTGTCGGCATTGCTGCAGCGGCAACGTCGGTGTTGGTCGGCACGTTATACGGCATCACAGCGGGCATGTCAGGGGGGAAGATCGACGCCTTCATGATGCGTGCGGTTGATGTGATGTACGGACTTCCGAGCGTGCTGCTGGTGGTGCTGATCGCGGTGGCCGCGGACGGATTGCGGGAGCGAATGCGGTGGGAAAGCGGCTCATCGACGAACACGGCCATGAACCTTGGGGTGATGTTCATTGCGATCGGAGGCGTGAGCTGGCTGACGATGGCAAGGGTGATTCGCGGGCAAGTGCTCAGCCTGAAATCGCAGGCGTTCATGGAGGCATGCACGGTGATGGGGATGGGGCGATGGCGTGAATACCGCAAGCATGTGCTGCCGAGCCTTGTGGGGCCGATCGTGGTTTATGCCACACTCACGGTGCCGACCGCCATACTGATGGAGAGCTTTCTGAGCTATCTGGGAATCGGGGTGCGCGAGCCCATACCGAGCTGGGGGAATCTGGCCTCGAGCGGATTGAGCGAACTGAACATGGTGAAGAGCCGGTGGTGGCTGATCGTGAGTCCGTGTCTTCTTCTCGCATTGACGCTTGTCAGCCTGAGCCTGGTCGGGGAAGCGATGCGCGCGAAGTTTGATGTGCGGAAAGGGGCGACGCGAGGATGAAAAAGCGGCGAGCGATCTGCTGGTGGATGTGTGTTGCGATGAGTTGTTTGGCGCCACGCATCATTTGTGCTGACGAACCGCTGGTTGCGGGCACGCAACCCGAAGGCACGGATGAAGAGGACTCCGCACCAGGGCCGAGCTATGAACCTGCGTTTGACATTCACTTCAGCGGGGCAAGCCCGAGCGTGAATCGAAGAGGACTGCCGCAACACTGGCAGACCGCGCCGGACTCAGAATTGCCTGCGGATTTCGCACCGGGTGACGAGTTGGTGGAAATCTGGAGCGCGCAGCCGCGCACATTGACGCCGATGATCGCGCGGGATGTGTATGCGGAAGCGGTACACGCGGAAGTGCTGGAGAAACTGGTGTGGCAGAACCTCGGCCCGCCGTACCAGTACGTGCCGGGACTCGCCAAGCGATGGAGGGTCAGCGATGACGGATTGACGATTGATTTTGAATTGTTTGCCGAGGCGAAATGGTCGGACGGGCAGCCGGTGACGGCTCGCGACGTGGCGTTCAGCTTTGACACGCTGATGGATGAGCGGATCGATGCAGGTCCGCTGCGCGACAGCCTGCGCGGCGCGATTGAGTCATACGCCATCACCGGCGAACGGAGCATTCGCTTCAAGATGAAGGAGCGACTGTTTGACAACATCGGGCTGTGCGGCAACGTGGTGTGGATCATTCCGCAGCACGTATATGCCAAATATTCACCTGCGCAATACAACCACGAAATCCGTGATGTATGCGTCGGGAGCGGAATGTGGAAACTGGATCATTGGACGGACAATCATGAAATCGTGTTCGTTCGCAACGAGAACTACTGGGGGCCGAAAGCCGCGCTCGAGCGCGTGGTGGTGAAATTCGTGCCGAATGAACTGGCGGAATTGCAGGATTTCATGTCGGGCCAGGTGGACATGATCGGCCCAACGCAGGAGCAGTGGGTTGCGAACATCAACAGCGAGCGGCTGAAGAGCCGCAACGGGCGCGGATTGATGTACTGGTCGCCGGAGCGCGGATTCGGAGCGATCGGCTACAACCTGAGACTGAAAAAGCTCGGGGACAAGCGCACGCGCGAGGCATTGACGATGCTGATTGACCGCGAAGGCATCGTGACGAATCTGATGGGCGGACTTGGAATCGTGCCGACTGGTCCGTTCTTCATCCACGGCAAGCAATATGACTCATCCATTCAACCGTGGCCATATGACGTGGAGCGAGCCAAGCAACTGTTGCGCGACGCGGGTTGGCGCGATGATGACCACAACGGCGTGCTGGAAATGGACGTGGACGGTGACGGCAAGCCGGATGAGCTGACGTTGCGATTCCTTGCACCGACCAGCGCGATGTATCGAGCCGTACAGACACAGGTGCAGCGATCATTTGCCCAAGCGGGCATCAAGGTGGAACTTGAGACTGCCGAGTGGGGCGTGTTTCAGGAGCGCGTGATGAAACGTGACTTCGAGATGATCATGCAGGCTTTTGCGAGCAAGGCGGAAGTGGATGCATTTGCCATGTGGCATTCATCAAACGCTGAGCCGGGCGGGGGCAACGTCGTCGGTTTCAGCAATGCGAAGGCTGATGCATTGATTGATGAGGCACGAAAAACGCTTGATGAGCAGAAGCGGATCGAGATGTGGCATGACCTGCATCGAATCATTCATGATGAACAGCCCATGACGTTTCTGTGGACCGGCCCGAGGCTGGCATTCATTGATGACCGTTTCAGACACGTGGAAGACCGAAACATTCGCCTGCATGTGAGCGAGTGGTATGTTCCTGCTGATTTACAGAAGCGAGGCAGTGCAGTGAAGTCCGCGACTCCTTAGCGCCATAACCGAACGAGGAACCTGCGTGATCGTGTATGTCATCAAGCGCGTGTGTGCGACGCTGATTGCGCTCTGGGGCGTGACGGTGCTGGTGTTCGCGCTGATGTGGTGGTCGCCGGGACTGGCGGGAACGCTTGGCGAGGGCGAGCTTGATCTTGTCTCGCAGGAGCATGCTTCATCTCAGCGCTCGCAGACCGATGAAGGAATTCTGCACGGATATCTGGGTTGGTGGGAGCGTTCGTTGCGAGAAGAAACCGATGCAACGGTGTGGACCGAACACGAGGGGTTGCGAATGGTGATGCGCTGCGAGCAAGCGGGCGGAATCGAGGTCATTGAGGATTCCGAAAAACACTGGCACCGATTTGAGCGGAGCGATCATCCCGCAAGTTCGACGTGGTTGTTCGGCGACGCTGCCAAACTAAGGCGCATGTCTGCTGAGGCGAAAGCGGATGCAGCAGATTTCGGCGTTGATGCTGGAACCAATTGTGTTGAAGTGAGGGGCATAGTGGGTGAAATTGTGGATGACGCGGTGAAGGCCTATGAGTTTCGCATGCGACCTGCGCGTGAAGGCGTGTGGCGATGGCGCGTGACGATGGGCCGAAGTCTGGCGACGCACAGGCCTGTGATTGATGAAATCGCAGGTCATGCAGGGCCGACGCTACTGCTGGGCACGCTGGCGATCATCGCGGTGCATCTCCTCGCGATTCCGTGCGGGGTGGTGATGGGCGCAAGGCGAAACGGCGCGATGGATCGTTCGCTGAACTGGCTGCTTCTGCTCCTGTGGAGCTTTCCGGTCGTTCTTGGAGGCACGCTGATGATGGGCTATTTGACCGAAGGCGGACTTGGCGTGCAGTGGTTTCCAACGGGCGGATTGCAAAACACAGCAAGCGCGGACCTTTCACGGTGGGAAACAGCAAGACATGTGTTCCTTCCCGTGACGTGCTTGACGTATGGGTCGCTGGCGTACGTGGCTCGCCAGACGCGAAGCGCCGTTGCACGAAATGTGACGGCAGGATTTGTGAAGACGGCGAGAGCGAAGGGGTGCAGCGAGCGCAGAATACTGTGGCGGCACCTGCTGCCGAATGGTTTGCTGCCGATGATTGCCGTAAGCGCGGTGCTTTTGCCATGGCTGCTGGCAGGAAGCGTGATTGTCGAAAAAATGTTCGCGATCAACGGACTGGGCATGCTGGCGTATCGAGCAGTGCAGAATCGTGACCTTGACCTGATCATGGCACTTGCGCTTTTCAGCGCGGCGGTGTGTGTCGTTGTGAATCTTGCGGCTGATCTGCTGACCAAGTGGGCTGATCCGCGCGTTCGTCTGTAAGGAGAAGCGGGTTCACATTCATGCACAACGACCCGACGCACATTCCAGTTCAGGCAAGAACGAGCGATCGAGCGTTCTCGCTGCGTCAATTTGGCCTGGTCGTCAGCGTCCTAGTTGTGGCATTCATCATCCTGTGCGCGATTTTCGGATCGTGGATTGTCGGCAACACTGCGTCGGGCGATTTGGCGGCTCGCAATCAAGGGCCGATCGGTTCACACTGGCTCGGCACGGATGACACCGGTGCAGATGTCGGCGATCAGTTGCTGCTTGGAGCGCGAACGGCGGTGGTCATCGGCGGCGGGGCAACACTCATCGGCACGATGATGGGCGTGCTGATCGGCGCGATCATGGGCATGGGCGGCGGGTGGATCGACACGATCGGCATGCGATTCATGGAAATCAAGATGGCGGTTCCACGGTTGCTGCTCCTGCTGGTTGTGATCGCGAGCATCGGCACGGGTGGCGGAACGGAGCGGGTCTGGATTTTGATGGTTGTGATGGGTGTGCTGGGGTGGATGCGCAGCGCGCGACTTGTGCGTGCGGAGGTGATGCGGTTGAAGCACACGGATATCGATGCGGCGGCGATCGTGACGGGAGCGAAAGCGTGGCGGAGATTGCGGGGGCATCTTCTGCCGGCTGCGCTTGCGCCGGTGATCGTTGATGCGAGTTTCACGATGGCTGGGCTGGTGCTTATGGAAGCGAGTTTGAGTTTTCTGGGTGTGGGGCTGGTGCCGCCCACGGCAAGCTGGGGGCAGATGCTGGCGGGGGCGGTCGATCCGTCAACAGGCGAGTTCCGCTGGTGGCTTGCGGTCTTTCCGGGCGGGATGATCCTGCTGCTGGTGTGGAGTCTGAACGCGATCGGCGAACATCTGCGTTCGCGCTTGCATCCGGATGAGGAACAATGATGATGCTTTGGCGCTGGAGTGAATCTGAAACAACGTGACATCCGAACGGATCAAACCCGACACTGATGATGCACCGATTCTCGAAATTGAGAATCTCACGGTGAAATTTCATTCGCAGGCCGGCCAGCCAGTCACCGCAGTTCGCGGCGCATTGATGAGCATCTTCAAGCGGCAGACGCTTGCGGTGGTCGGAGAAAGCGGCAGCGGAAAAAGCGTGACTGCTCTCAGCGTTCTACGGCTCCTTCCGAAGAATGCTGCATGGATTGAAAGCGGTCAGATTCGTTATGAAGGAAAGAACCTGCTTGAAGTGCGCGAGCGAGACATGCGTTCGGTGCGCGGGGGTGAGATCGCGATGGTGTTTCAGGAACCGATGACCTCACTCAATCCGGTGATGACGATCGGTGCGCAGATCCGTGAGGCGGTGGAGCTCCATCAGCATTTGCGCGGCTCTGCGGCGAAAGACGCGGTGATTGTTTCGCTTGATCGTGCGGGCATCACTGATGCAGCGACGCGCATGAAGGCGTATCCCCACGAATTTTCGGGCGGAATGCGGCAGCGCGTGATGATCGCGATGGCTTTGGCCTGTGAGCCGAAGGTGCTGCTGGCTGATGAGCCGACGACGGCTCTGGATGTGACGATCGGCGAGAGAATTCTCGATCTGCTCGATGAACTGAAGCAGGAGCGCGGGCTGGCGATGATGCTCATCACGCATGATCTGGGCATCGTGGCGGAGCGAGCGGACGTCGTGTGCGTGATGTTCAAAGGGTGCGTAGTGGAATATGCGACTGCTGAATCCTTATTCGCCATGCCATTGCATCCGTACACACGGGGCTTGATCGCGTGCCGACCGAGCCTGACGGATCGCAAGGCACGCCTCACGACGATTCGAGACGCGGCGCACGATTCACACATTCCATTCACTGGATCACACAGTGAACTTCAAGCGTGGTGGCCGGATGGCGCGGAAGCATCCGATGGCCATGCGATGATTCAGGTGTTGCCGAATCATTGGGTGCGATGCGTACAAAGCGGACATTCAGGCCAGTCCTCGGAAAAGATGCGAATTGCGCATCGCACATTTGCCGGTCAATCAATGGCGACGCGCTGAAGAATTGATTTGGTGCGCCGCATTCATGCTCTGGTCAGTTTTCGATAGCGAATCCGATGGGGCTGATCGACATCGACACCAAGACGACGCTTGCGCGATTCTTCATAGGATGAGAAATTCCCATCGTGCCAGATGACCTGACTGTCGCCTTCAAATGCGAGAATGTGCGTGGCGATGCGGTCGAGGAACCAGCGATCGTGGCTGATGATGACTGCGCAGCCGGCGAAATTTTCCAATGCTTCTTCGAGCGCGCGCATGGTGTTCACATCAAGATCATTCGTCGGCTCGTCAAGCAGGATCACGTTTGCGCCGGATTTGAGCAGCCGTGCCAGGTGGACGCGATTGCGTTCGCCGCCGGACAACGTGCCGACGATACGCTGCTGATCGGGGCCGGTGAAACCGAACCGTGAGACATAGACACGACTGTTGACCATTGCGGCACCGAGCTTCATTTCCTCATCGCCGCCGCTGATCGCCTGCCAGACGGTTTCATCATCCGGCAAGGTCTCACGCGACTGCTCCACGTAGGCGAGTTTCACGGACG
>DASZQE010000293.1:0-2071 GCA_035550175.1 Phycisphaerales bacterium
GATCGACTTCGTTGCGCTTGGCGCGGATGTCGCGGTAGGTGATGCGCGTGCGGGCGATGCCGGAGCAGATGTCGAGGGCTTCGCGGGCGAGGTCCACGGATTTTTCGGCGCGAGCGAGGGCCATGAGGGAGTTGAGCAGATCGTAGCGGATGTCGAGTTCGAGATCCTTGTCGAGCGTGCCGAGGGTTTCGAGGGCTTCCTTGAATTCGGCGACGGCTTCGGCGTGCCAACCGGAGGCGGCGAAGCAGCGGCCGAGCATGAGGCCGGCGCGGACCTTGAGCTTGGGTTCGTCCTTGGATTCCTGGAAGAAGCCCATGGCTTTTTCGAAGTGGCCGCGGTTGAACTCAATTTCGCCGAGGCGGGTCTTGAGGAAGCGATCGGTGGGATATTTCTCGACGCGGCCGGTGAACTCCGTGTGCTCAAGATCGAGGTGTTTGGCGCGGGCGTCATCAAGCTGGGATTTCGTAGCGGCGTTGGAGGGATCGGCTTCGAGGGCCTGCGAGAGTTTTTCGAGCGTGCGGGCGGATTGCTTGATGCGGATATCGCCTGCGGCGGCGCGGAAGCGGTACTCGCCGGTGTCGGTGAAGCCTTTCATGTAAATCTGATGGGCTTTTTCCTCGGCTTCGGCGGTGTTTTCCTTGTTGAGGAGTTGCGCGTAGGAGGCGATGTTCTCGGGAACGTTGGGGGCCTTTTCGTAGGCGAGGCGGGCGCGCTCGAGATTGCGCTGGTCGATGGAAGCGCCGGAGGCGATGGATTCGGACTCGAGAAGCTCGCGCTGCTTTTCGGCGTCCTTGACGAAGGCGCGGAAGCCGCCGTCCTTGTCTTGTGCGGCGCGTTCGTAGCCGCCCTTATCCATGGCGCGCTGGGCGCTGATGTTCTGGATGAGCCGCGCGAGATCGGCGTCGGAAGGGTCGAGGGCTCTTGCAGCTTCGCCGGAGGCGAGCGCTTGATCCCACGCATCCACGGAACGGAAGATTTCCATGGCCTGCATCCAGCCGGACTTGGAGACTTTTTTCTCTTTGCGGAGGAAGTTGAAGGCGTGCTTGGCGAATTCGTGGCCGAACTCGTGGACTTCGGCTTTGCCGGAGGCTTCGATGGCTTTGAGCGCGAGGGAGGAATTGACGATGTCCTTCATCCACGCGAATTCGGCGGCAGCGAAACGGGAGACGGGGTTGCCGGAGTCATCGACCTGCTTGATTTCGCGCGAGGTGGCAGGCTTGCCACCGCGGTTGCGATACTGGATGGCGGCTTCCCACATGGCCTGGTGCGCGGAGTGGGAATCGGGATCGAGCTTGATGCCGTTGGCGTAGCAGGTGAGGGCGTATTCGTAGTTGGTGGATTCGGCGGCGGTCTTTGCGTACTTGAACCAGACCTGAGCCTTGTCGGGATCAGGGGTGAAGTCGGCACGGCCGGATTTGCCATCGGAAGATTTGTCCGCAGGAGCAGTGCCGTTGGAGCCTTGGGCGTCGGTCGGCGGGGCGGATTCTTCGGAGGATTTCTTGCGGCTGAAAAGACCCACTGTGGAGAAACCTTTAGGGGAAAAGACGGAGACAAAGGACCATTCGCATGATAGGGGCGAAAGTTGCGAAAGACCCGCGCGGAGCCGGAGAGCCACAAGGTAACTTGGTGAAGCGGGGGGGTCAACGAAGTGGAAGGTGGCAGTTCGGGGCGGGGTTGCGTAGCATTTGGTCAGCAAAAAACATGAACGTTGAGGCTCTTGAAATTGTGCAGTATCCGGCGAAGGTTTTGCGGCAGAAGGCCAAGCCTGTCGGCGCGATCGATGAGGAAGTGAAGGCGGTGGCGGCGAGAATGATCGAGTTGATGCGGGAAGAGGAAGGTGTGGGGCTCGCGGCGCCGCAGGTGGGGTTGAGCTGGCGGATGTTTGTGACGGTGGCGGAGAAGGACAAGCCGAAGGAACCGGCGAAGGTGTATATCAACCCGGTGCTGAAGCTGAGCGGGGAGAATGAAGAGATGGAAGAGGGGTGTCTGAGCCTGCCGAACATTCACGTGGAAGTGCTGCGGCCGAAGACGGCGGAGATCACGGCGCTGGGGCTGGACGGGAAAGAGATCA
>DASZQE010000294.1:0-6473 GCA_035550175.1 Phycisphaerales bacterium
AGCGTGGTGGATTTACCTGAACCGGTGTCGCCGGTGACAAGGACGAGTCCGCGCGGCAGATAGGTGAGCCGCGCGATGACTTCCGGAAGGTTGAGCATTTCGAGCGGCGGAACCTTGACCTTGATGGCGCGCATGGCCAGCGCGACCGAAGCTCGCTGGTAGTGAGCGTTCACGCGGTAGCGACCGAATTCCGAGACGGAATAGGAGAAGTCGAGGTCCATGTATTCATCGAAGCGCTTCATCTGCTCGGCGCTGACCATTTCCTGAAGCGCGGCACGGACACCGGCGGGCGTGAGCGAGGGGTAATCCATAGGGGTCATCACGGTGTTCACTCGCATTGTGGGCGGGTGACCGCTGACCAAGTGGATATCCGACGCCTTGTTCTCGTAGGCAATCTTCAGAATTTCTGCGAGCTTCATGATTGGTCCCTTGAATATGGCCGCACCGCCGGAGCGACGGCATGAGTGTGCTTATCGTCAAGGAACCACTCACGAATCATGGTTGAAAAAATCTTGTCCGCGCGTACGGGTGCGGTTGTTCCGGAAGGGAAGATTGTTCCGGTTATTCCGTCGGCTTAAAAGAAAACGGCCGGATGATGGTTGACCGGCGTGAGTGCGTTCCGCAAGGAAACGCGCGTGAGGTCCGAATATCACGCCCGAGAACCAGAGACACGCGGGAGGCGAGGAAACGAGCCTGCTCAATCAATGGAAGCCAGAATCTCGCCGCTGCCATCAAAGCCCTGAACCGGGCGGAGAATTCGGGCGTCGTACAAAACCTTTGCGACCGTGCCGGGCTCGACGAATGTAAGTGTTCCGGAGACTGAGTAGCGACCGTTGGCGAGAGAGACAGCGGACAAATTTTTCATTGCGGAGCGGGGCGCCACGGCGGGAAGCATCAACTGGGTAGTTGAATTTGCCGCAAGCGTGGCAATCGCGGCGCGCCGGCCTTCGTACACCTGCTGCCCGTCCACACTGACGGAATAGGTGTATTCAAGCAGTCGCATGGGCGTTTCGGTCTTGTTTTGCGCCTTCAGATGAATCTGAAACTGCACGGCATCGTCGGTTTGCTGAGCGATGCGAGCATCATCGACCGTGATGGCTGGTCCGCCGATACTGCACCCACCAAGTGATGCAGCGAGGAAAAACGTGAGCGCCAAACGCCATGCCGGGTTCATATGGGAACTGTAGCGTGAATTGCGGAATTCAGTCGAATCGCAGCCAGTTGCCTGAGTGATCGTATTGTGCCACGGTCACGGTCGCGGGATCGTCGTATTCCTGGGAATAGGTGTGCCACATGATGGACATGCCGGCCAAGATGATGACCGCGACCCAGGCTGCGGCTTCGCCTTCCCAGTGGAAACGGAGGCGATGGAGCAGCAGCATGCACACGCCGACGGTGGAGAGCTTGAATGCGATGAGGGCACCGGGGGATTGGGTGTATTTGATGAGGTACTCGGCGATGGGATTGGCTTCCATCATTCCGGTGGTTTTGAGGTGGGTCATCGTGACGGCCAGATCGGCAAGACTGAGGATCAAGATGCCCAGCAGGAGAACCTGCACGCGGCGAGACCGCTTCAGCACCTTCGGCGGCAACCGGTCAATCCCTGTTTCACGCAATCGGATGGCAAATCCCATGACCCACACCACCTTCCGCCACAGCCAGAGGCCTACTCTGGTTCGACCCTTGGCGGGTCCGTCTTTATTTTCTATTCGATCCTAGGATGTTGACGGTTCGATTCCATCCTTATCTTTGTCATAGTTGGTATGAGTTCACAGGATCCACCCCTTCTCATGGGCAAGCACACCAGCAAATTTCGATTCGTTCATGTCCTTGGATGCCTACTGGCGACTCTGGTTGTCCGGACACTGGCGGCTCAGCAGGACAACCCGGTTTACGTGGATGATTCGCCGCAGGCCCGAGAGCTTTTTCGCCAGGCACAAGATCAAACGCGCGACAATATCAGCCAGGCAGTCCGCCTGTATCAGGAAATTCTTGATCAGTACCCTCGGAAGCTCATTCGTTCCGGGCCGCAGGATTCGCCAATCTTCGTGTCGGTTCGTTCGCAAGTCGTTCGTGAGTTGATGCGAAATCCGGACCTGCTGAATCGGTATCGTGAAGTGCAAACCGCAGCGGCGGCTCAGATGCTGGAGGACGGCGACCTGGCGTCGGTTGCCATTCAACGTCCGCTGACAGAGCCGGGGCTGATTGCGATGCTGAGCCTGGCGCAGCGAGAAATGGAGGCGGCGCATTTCTCATCATCGATTTTCTGGCTGAAGCAGACACTGGATCACCCTGATCTGGATGACCAGCGCGCCGCAAGTGCGTGGCTCATGCTCGGCACGTGCGCGCATTATCTCGGGGATCAGGCACAATTTGATGCGGCGATGGGAGCGTTGAAGAACCTCGGAGCGGATCATGCTGACTTTGCGGATTCTCTTGAAATGTTGAAGATCGCAAGTCATTTTCCGAAGACATCGGCCGGAATTTCCACGTTCGACAGCACACGCACATCGGACCTGAGCCATCTGGTCGGTCAGCCGATCTGGACGCAACCGCTTGAAGAATCACTGCTGAATCGCAGGTTTGACACGTCGCTGGAAAGCCATGTTTCGGACGAGGTCTATCGCCAACACGTGGCTGAAGCTGACCTCAACACGATGTGCCCAACGGTTGCAGGCGACACGGTGTACATCAATGAAGGTCATCTCGTTGCGGCATACAACCGCATTACCGGCCAGCAACTGTGGACATATGACGATCTTCCGAAGGTCGCGATCATCAGCAACGACACCGAGCCTGTGCTGGACGTCAATACGGTGGCCGTGAGCGGAAGATCGCTGGTGACCCTGACCGGGCATGCGCTGGGCACGGCGCGAACCAACAGCGGCACGGTGATCTGCCTGGACACTCAGACCGGAGAGCTGCGGTGGGCGCTGGATCGCCGAAGGCTCATGCGAGGCGATGACGTAGGCGACATGTTCCCCTACGGGCAACCAGTCATTGCTGATGACATGGTGTACATCACAGCGCGAGAAGCGAGCCGACAGCAGCTCACGACGGAATACATTCTTGCGCTGGATCTCAACGACGGCTCGCTCAAGTGGTCGCAGTTTGTGGCGTCATCCGCCCGGCTGGGGCTTCCACCACGGTCGCTGACAAGCCTCACGGTGAAAGATGGCGCGGTGTATGTCGCATCAATGATCGGGGCGTTTGCGCGCATAGACGCATCCACCGGACTGATCGACTGGCTGCGGACGTTTGAGGTTCCGATCAACGCAGGCACACAGGACACCGGACGGATGCCGTGGGAAATTGCATCGCCTGTGCTGACAACTGATGCCCTGATCAGCGTGACGCCGGACCAGCGCCGCATCGTTTCGCTGAGCAAAGACACGGGCGAGGAGATGCACAGCGTTTCATTCAACGCGGAAGAAACGTGGAGTCCGCCTCGCTACCTGCTGGCGGACGACCAGCGCCTGTATCTCGTCGGCCGGGGCATTTCGGCGTACCACATGCCGGACCTCACGGGCGACATCTGGCGATTTCCGGTGCGAGCGAGCGATCAACCCCCTTCGACAGATCCTCAGCGCGGATTGCACATCACGGGGCGCGTTCAACTGACCAGCGCAGCGATGATCGTGCCTTCAAGCGACGGATTGATCTTCCTTGATCCTGAAACAGGCAAGGAGACACACGAGGTGGCCCTGCCGACGACGGGGAATCCGCTGGCGATTGATTCGCAGATACTGATAGCCGGTGCGGACCGACTGGAATCCTACATGCCGATGGATCTGGCGCAACATCTGTTGCGGGATCGGATCGCGGCGAATCCCGCGGACCCACAGCCTGCGATGTCGCTGCTGCAGATCGCACGACGAGCGCACGACCGCACTCTTTTCATTGAGGCGTCCGACATCGCTGTGAGCGCCATCGGCCGAATGGACCCTGCCGACAACTCGGGGAGCAACATCCTGAAGGCGCGCCAGAGCCTGCTCACCCTGCTGGTTGAAGCGGACACGCCGGATTTCACGAATGATCAGGCGTTCGGCGAGAAACTTTTTTCGCGGATGAACGCCGTTGCGGTGGAACCTGCACAACGAGTGGAATTCATGCTGCGTTACGGGGACTGGCTCAGCAGCCGGGCGGTGGATCGCGCCGTAGAGCAGTACCAAGCCATACTTTCCGATCCCGTGCTGGGCGAAACGTGGCGTGAACTGGACGGATCACTTTGCGCTGCGCGGATCGCTGCAACACAACGATTGTCAGCGCTTCTCACAACGCACGGACCGACAATTTATGCTGCGCAGGCTGATCTGGCGGCCCATCAATTGCAAGCGCTTCTGGCTGATCCGGCAGTCGAACCATCGGCGCTTGATGCGCTTGCAGATGAGTACCCGCTTTCCGGTTCAGCAGCAGAGGCGGTGATGCACGCTGCAGCGATGCGAGTCCGCAACAATCAGACCCTGGCGGCCCTGGGGGCGATTTCGCATTCGAGCGACGTGATCGACAGCGGGCCACGGTTCGCGAGCCTGCTAAGTACGTATGTGCAGATCAATCTTGATGAGCATCATCTGCATGATGCGGCCAGCGTTCTGCATTCGCTGGTTGCGAATTCACGGCTGTTTGCGCTCAACACGCCAAACGGTCCGGAGGACGCGGAGCGATGGCTCGCATCGATTGACCCGACAGCGGCGGTTTCCCGATATCCAGCGCTGGGAGTGAAACCGCTTCCGCTCACCATGATTCCGCAGCGACTGCTTCCGCAGGCGATCGGCATCAACGGATTTCCGGCTGCAGACCGCGTGTTCACCGAGGGTGAGGGCAGCATCAACTGCATGGACGCAAAGAACCTGAGTCAGCGGTGGTCAGTTCCCATCCAATCCACCTCCAAGGCTCCGGACATTCTGTCTTTCGATAAACAGGGCACGCTTTTCTGGTGCGGAACATCCACCAAGGGATTTGCCACGATGGTTGCAGAGAACGGGTCAGTGGCCTGGACCACGGCACCGGCGTCGGAGTTGCTTCCAGCATCAGCGCTGACTGTTCGAGATCGAACGCAACAGTTGCCCGACGGCCGGACATTCGAGCCGGCGAAGATATTCCCACTGGCCAACACCAATCATCTCGTCCTTCTGCAGGCAAGCGGAGCGGTCACCGCGCTTTCGAGAACAGACGGCAAGACGGTTGCATGGTCAAGCCCGAAGCTCATGGATCAGGTGTTTCTTGCCATCATGAATGACTCGCTGCTCATACTGGCTGGGCGTGGATTGCCACCGGATGCTGATCCGCAGGCCGCGGACCTTGAGGCGCAATTGATGGTGATCGACGCGGAAAGCGGAAAGATCATCGGGACGCGCGTGCCGATCAGCGAGTCGGGGATCAGGTGGATGACCCTTGATCCGCTCGGCCGACTGGTATTTGCCACGGGCGACAACATCATGAGCATCAATGCCTTCACGCTTGAGCGGAGATGGCTCAACACGCAGCCCGCAGCGATCGAAACCCGGAACGTGTGGGCGCTTGACAACGCGCTGGTCGTTGAAGACCGGGCGAGCGGACTGCGAACGCTCAACTGGCACACCGGCGCGCTCTCGGGAGCATTTGACGGTCCGACCCGCGGCGAATGGGACCCGCTCGATATTGACGACGTGCAAGGGGCTCGCGGAAACATTGTTGCGAGATTCGGACAGCGCATGGTTGTTTTTGACGTTCGCGGGTCCATTGTCGGCGCCGACGTGGTGAATGAAGATCGTCATTACAACTGGCTGTTTCCCACATCGGATCATCTGATCGTGGTGAGTGCGCATGCTGAACCTGTCACGTCGGATCGCCCCGGAGGCAGCCGGTATCAGTACACGTATCGGATCTTCAATTTCTCAGACAACGGCAAGCTGCTTGATTATCCGCTTGAACTGCCTTTCCCATTGCAGCAGCGAGTGCAGAACATTGCCGCGATCGACGGGTATCTGATCTTCTCGACGGACACTGACATCATGGCGTTGCCGTTGCCGGTGTCGGAGACTGCTGCGACTGCGCCGGCGCAAACCGCACCTGGGTCGCCGACTTCCACCACGAAACCCTGATGCACTCATGCTGACAGGACATCGGCGTGCGATTTAAGAAGATTATCGAGCCGGGCTTTCAGCGGCGGAATGTCGGATGAATCAAGATTCTCTGCGCAGACGACGAGCAGTTCGATCATTCCCAGGTAATCGCTGACGGAAATCATTTCCGGGCCGACTTTTGCTGGGCGTTTGCCTGCGGCGACTGCATCGATTGCCGTCATGTTGTGGTAATTGCCGAGCGCCAGGCAGACGCAGGTTGAGATGTAGCCGTACGTGGAGAACGCGGTGGCTTCGCAGGTTCCGCCAGGCATGAGCTTGCGCTGCCACTTGAAATGCGGATGGGTTTTCGCGTGTTCTGCAAGAATGTCGGTGAGGCGATTGGTGAGAACGGGGCCGAAGACGCTGGTT
>DASZQE010000295.1:0-2341 GCA_035550175.1 Phycisphaerales bacterium
TTATGCGCTGGAGTTCGAGAAGATTGTAGAGCGTGTTGCAGTGGAATCAGTGGAGTCTTTCGTCGGACAGAATTTATCCGAGTTAGCAGAGTTTGCAGCGGATCAGATCGCGCCGACATGGAGCCACCTCCTCCGAACATATAACGAGAGGGTGTCAGAGGTTGAGACGGACAGTTCGCTACTCATCGAAACTCCCACTGCGCTAGGCCTCGTGGAGGAAGAGGAGGAATGAAGTGGACAACCTCTCCCCTGCAGCACGAAGCCGGGTAATGCGCAGTATTCGCTCTTATGACACAAAGCCCGAACGGATTGTCCGTTCCATCACTCACTCTTTCGGCTTCCGATTTCGACTCAGGCGGCGCGATCTTCCTGGATCACCCGATTTGACGTTTCCCCGTTTTCACATCGTAATATTCGTGCACGGATGCTACTGGCACCAGCACGATTGCTCGCGAGGCGCTCGTCTCCCAAAATCGAATCGTGGATATTGGCTACGGAAATTCAAACAAAACACAAAGCGCGATCGGAACGCCGTGCGTGCGCTTCGGCGCGATGGGTGGCGGGTGCTTGTAGTATGGGAGTGCCAGACACGCAATCTAAAGATGCTTCGAAACCGGCTCCGAAAGTTCTTCACAAAATCCAATATTGCCAAGAGACCATTGAGAAAGCAAAGAAAAGGCAAATGAATCAAAGGCGTGCATGGCGCTACCGCTCTTCTCACCTCTTCCCCTCGAAGAAAAACTGCTCGCGCGTGATCTTGTCATGCTTCACCGTGTACACGCCCACCTCCTCCAGCGTGACCTGCTTTCCCGTCGCCTTCGGCGTCACCTTGTGCGTGAAATGCACCGCGAACTGATCCGGCCCGTTGAAGTACGGCCCGCGGATCGCCTGAAAATCAAATGACTTGTCCGCCACCCACTGCTCGGACTTCTTGATCACCGGCTGCTGCCCCTTCGTCTCGCTCCCGTCTCCCTCAACCGACACAATGTCAGGCGAATACATCGTCCGCATCACGTCAAAATTCTTCCCCTGATTGCACAGTTCGACAAATTGCTTGGCGACCGACTGAAGACTCATGATGAAACTCCTGTGGATTGTGAAATGTCTTGGTGGTAGAGAATGCAGTATGTGTGACCATTCTATGTTCAATGAGTGCCGTTCATAGTGCAGTCAAGTATCGCAGGTAACCGCATGTAGGGTGGTGGTGAGGTCGTTCCGACGACCGAACCCCACCATTTCGACGCATCCATCATCAGTTCAATTGTTCGCGCTTTGGCTAGCAAATCGATGGGATTCGCAAGGGTGGTGAACCCCACCTTACAATGATCGGCATGTCGAACTATCGGCGTTGGCGCGTGGCCGGCGGCTGCTATTTTTTTACGGTCAATCTGCTTAATCGCCGGCAGCAATTGCTGATCGATCATATAGATCTTCTCCGCTCAGCATTTCGCAAAGTGCGCGACGCGCATCCATTTCACATCGATGCCGTTGTCGTGTTGCCTGAGCATCTGCATTGCGTCCTGACGCTGCCCGATGGCGATGCGAATTACTCGAAACGATGGAGCGAAATCAAGAAAACATTCAGTCGCGGGCTTACTGCGACAGAAAATCGCTCGCGCAGTCGAATCAGGACGGGCGAGCGTGGGATCTGGCAGCGCCGATTCTGGGAGCACGTGATCCGTGATGATTCCGACTCCGCATCGCATATCGATTACATCCACTTCAACCCCGTGAAGCACAAGCTATGCGCGCGGCCGGTTGATTGGCCGCATTCATCCATTCATGATTTCATCCACCAAGGCATATTGGCCTCGGATTGGGGCACGTGTGGTTCGCCGAATGATCTGGAATTGGGTTGAATGAATTCTGAGAGTCGCAATCGCACTATTTATTATAAAATAAGAAAACCTCCGCTTTGCGCGGAGGCTTTGCAAAACTCAAACGATGCGGTTGAAAATATCAACCAGCCGTCACACCGGATGTGTGGTCGGCTGCGGAACTGCCGCCTTCCCTCGAAGTCGCGGCACATATCCGCCCACATTCCTGCGATAACTTTCATACGTCTCGCCGTAATGCGCAACCAGGTCTCGCTCCTCCAGCGGGACCGCAATAAAGATATACGCGGTCATCCCCAGCGCAAAAACCAGATGCGCGATCGACATCGTCGGCGTGGCCCAGAACGCGATGATCAGACTCACATACAACGGGTGTCTCACGAACCGATACAGATACGGCGTGCGGAACGGAAGATTGGTGTACTCCTTCTTCTGCAGATGCATCCACACCTGTCGCGTCCCGAACAGATCAAAATGATTGATCAGCATGCTCGTCAGCGGAACCA
>DASZQE010000296.1:0-2206 GCA_035550175.1 Phycisphaerales bacterium
CCTTTGCAGATCGTTTCTCGTCCAAATCCATTGCATACCTGCCTGGCTACTCGGAGCCGATGTCGATCGCGCCGCCCCCGCAAGAATCTCTCGGCGCGCTTGAACCCATCACGCTTCCAACTTTGGGAGAGCAGACCACGACGGCTGCACTCTGGCATCCGCACGGATTCACCATGCGCGATCACCTCCCGCTCATTCTCTTTCTGGATGGCCCGGACTACGTCAACTTCGCCCATGCGGATCACGTGCTTGCCAATCTTGTGGCTTCACGTGCGATCCCGCCATGTCGCGCCCTCTTTTATCCGCCTCAGAAACGCAACGAGGAATACTCCGCCAACCCCGGCATGCCGGATTTTCTCACCGTAGATCTTCCCGCAGCGCTCGCTGATCATTGTCCGGTCCCCGACAATTACCGTGAGCGATTCGCCATCGGTGCAAGCCTTGCCGGCCTCTGCCTGCTGCACGCGGATTTCAACCGTCCGAATTTCTTCGGTGGCCTCCTGCTCCAGTCCGGCAGCTATTTCCAGCCGCAGTCCGACTGGATGGAAACCGACTTCCCGTACTTTCTCCGCATCACCGGCTTCGTCCACACCCTCCTGGCCGCCACACGGATGCCGCACCAGCATCTGCCCGCCCTGCACATGACCTGCGGCCTTGGCGAAGAGAACATCTCCAACAATCGCGCCATGGCCGACAATCTCGCCCGCCTCCGCTATCCTGTGCGATTCGTCGAGCACCCCGATGCGCACAACTGGACCTCGTGGCAGCATTGCCTTGGTCCCGGACTCATCCACCTGCTGAATCACGCTTCAGCAAAGTGACCTGTGATCCTGAATGAAGTCCGCCAGTGCAACCCGGGAATCCGCTTGACTTCCAGGTGCGCTGCATGCGTCGCGAATACGTCAAACTTTTCTCGCCAGCGATCGGCCGGGAACTTGAATTGATCGCCTACGGCCACGGCGGTCTGCCGGTGCTCGTCTTCCCTTCTTCTGAAGGTTCCTGCCACGAGTACGAAGACTTCAAGATGATCCATGTCCTTGCGCCGCTCATCGAAGCGGGCAAGCTGAGAATGTACTGTGTCGGCAGTTATGACTCCGAGAGCTGGTATGGAAAGCATCTGCCGTTGCACGAACGCGCCTGGCACAACACGCTGTATGAAAACTGGATCATGAACCAGGTCGTGCCCGCGATTGCTGCGGACGTCAAGAACCCGAAAGTGAAGCTCACCGTCACCGGCTGCTCATTCGGCGCGTTTCACTCCGCCAACTTCGCGCTGAAGTTCCCCGAGCGATTCAATCACGCGCTCTGCATGTCCGGTGTGTATGACATTCGCTTCCTGCTTCACGGCCACCACGACATGCACGTGTATTTCAACAATCCGATGGAATACGTCTCGCTGATGCACGGCGAAGCGCTGGAATCCGTCCGGCGGAACACGCGCCTTACGCTTGTCTGCGGCCAAGGGCAGTGGGAAGACACCGCTCTTGCCAGCACGCGGGAGTTCTGGTGGCTGTTGCACACGCGCAACATTCCGAATTACATGCACCTCTGGGGCCACGACGTCGCACACGACTGGCCGTGGTGGCGCATCCAGATTCAGTATTACATGTCCAATCTTGTGGAAGGAAAAATGCCGTGGCTGAACATCTGATTGGTCTCACACTTGGCGCCGAGGATGATTGGCCCGTGGTCTTTGAAGCGCTGCTCAAGCGCGCCAACCTGAACATCAAGGATGGCGGGAAGAATCATACATTCGCTGTGCAGCGCGTGCCGGTCGAGCCGTTTTCGCTCGCACAGAAGGTTCCGTTCAAGCTCATCATTGATCGCGCTGCGTGGTGGTATTTCGCAGTCCGTGAATGGCTGAAAAAAGCTGCCATCATGGATGACACGTATTTGCTGAACAATCCGTTCACATTCCAGGCCATGGAAAAGCACACCGCCTACGCCGCCATGATGCGCCTTAGGCTGCGCATTCCTGAAACGTGGCTGATTCCCTACAAAGTCGGTCCCACGAATGATCGCTACCCGTTGACTTCGCAGCGATACAACAAGCTCTTCAATCTCGATGCGATTGCGGAATCCATCGGTTATCCGCTGTTCATGAAACCCTACGACGGCGGCGGGTGGCGCGGCGTCTCGAAAATCGACAATGCGTGGGATCTGCACAAAGCGTATGACGAGTCCGGCCAGTCGCTTATGCACCTGC
>DASZQE010000297.1:0-6540 GCA_035550175.1 Phycisphaerales bacterium
GCAGGGCACGGATGATCGGCCAGGCGAACAGGCAGGACGTGGCAAGTGCGGACACCGGGTTGCCGGGCAGGCCGATGACGATACAGCCACCGGGAGCGCAGCCGATGAAAATGGGTCGGCCGGGTTGAATGTTCGCACCGCGGAGAATCGTGGTGACGCCTGCCTTGTCAAAGGCTGAGGGGAAGTGATCGCGATCTCCGGCGCTGACACCGCCGACGGTGATGAGGATGTCGGCTGAGTGAATGGCGGACTGAACGGCGGCGCAGGTGGCATTGAGGTCATCGACCAGATGATCGTGCGCGATGGGATCAGCGCCGAACCTGCGAAGGAGAGGTCGAAGCAGCGCGGCGTTGGAATTGCGGATCTGGTGATCTCGCGGGATGTTCTCGACAGGGACGACTTCATCGCCGGAAGTAAGCATCGTGACTGTCGGCGGAGTGAAGAGTTTGAGGTGAGTCTTGCCGACCGCTGCTGCTATTGCGAGATGATGTGGCGCAAGTTGAAGTGGGGGAGTGAGCAGGGGGGAACCTGCGCGAGCGTCCGCAGCGCGATGGTGAACGGCATGGCCGGGTCGAATGTCGTTGAGCGTGAATGTGACAGGATTTTTTCGATCGCTGACTTCATGTTGAATCACCGTATCGAGTCCCGGAGGGATCGGTGCCCCGGTGGCGACAGCCACGCAGGAATTCACGGGAATTTCCGACCCGGCCTGGTGACCTGCAGCAATTGAACGAATGACGGGAAAGGGCCGGTTGGGTTGGAAATCGGCGGCGCGAAGGGCATAGCCATCCATCTGCGAGCGATTGAATGGCGGCAGGTCTCGATCAGCAACCACAATTTCTGCGAGCGAACAACGGTCGCAATCTTCGAGAGGACGAATGTCTGATCTGCCAAGCGGTTGAACGCCTGCAAGTGCAGCGGCGAGCGCCAGGGGATAATCCGCAAGCGATTTCATGTCTGGAGAACGGGCTGCAACAGCGGCGCGAGGAAATCAAGGATGCAGGCGATGCAAGTTTCCTGTACCGACGGATTCGTGAGACGGTGGTCCGCGCGTGCGACATAGATGAAGTCGGGCGACTGACCGGCGACTTTGAACGCAGTGACAAATTCTTCCGCCGAGGTTGCGGGCAGAACGGTATCGGCTGCGGATTGGAGGATGAGCGTAGGGCGTGTCAGACCAGCGGCATCACGCGGCGGAGAAATCCTGTCAAGCGAGTTCAGCAACGCCTTGGGCAAATCTTCGGTCTGCTTGGCCGAATCGGACTGCATGCCCGCGAGTGAACGAATGGCTTCCACCGTGAACGGATTGAGAAGAACCATCCGAGCGGGTGGATGGTCTGTGGACGACACAAGCATGGATACAGGGACTGAACCGAGAGCGAATCCCAGAATTGTCAGCCGATCGCGATCCACGTGGTCATTCGCCGCAAGCCAACGGGTGATGTAGGTGAGATCGGCGACATCGTTTGCGGGCGAGAACTCGTGATAGTCATCAAGAATCAGGCTGGCGCAGCGATGTTCATAGAGCGCCACAACGAAACCGGCGTCTGTGAGTGAGGCTGTCAGGGCTTCAAAGAATGCGCCAGATTCGCTGGATTGCGTGGGGATTCCACGGCAGATCAACACGGCCGGTTGCGCACCGCTGATGTGATCATCGGGAAGGTGGAGTGTTCCCCGGAGTGATGCGCCATCGGAGGCAACTTCAAACGGCACTGTGGCAGCCATGGAGGGAAACCATGATACGGCGGAAGCAGAGAGTGTGCTGGGCTTTCGAAATCGGTTATTTGATTGCGCGTAAATCGACGGGAAAGCGAGTGCGTCCGGTGCACAGCATCGCCTTGACGTACGGCACGCACAGTGCGCATCCGCGTCCACACGAGAATTCTTTCTGCAGGTTTTCAAACGTGGACTTGTTTGCATCCGCAAACTGCTTCATCTGCACAAATGTCGTCTGCGTACACACGCAGCGATCGACAGGATTCCGCGGATCAGACTCATCAGCAGCATGGACCGGTTTGAACATCATCTTGGATCGTAGAGCGAATCGTCATCGGAAAGAAAGCCGTTGTCTGAGAAGCTCATGATCTGCATGAGCAACGGATCTGTTGCCAACGTTCCCTTGCGCGGATGCTCGAAATCCGCAACATGGCCATCAATGCACACGGCGTGCGTATGACCGGCGTGACGGAAGGCCTGACCGCCTGCATACAGCAGGTTGAGCGGGAGATTCTCGGAATTCCCGGGAGCGCGCATGAACTTATTGGCTCCTGATTTCCATCCGCCTTCACCGAACATCACACAGGTTGATGTCCGGCGGCAGGCTGCAAGCGGGACCCCTCTTCGCACCGATGACCAGCCGACGGCGGGAAACGATGCTTCGCCGCCGAGATAGGTGGTGTTGTAGTTGTATCCGGTGTACGGATCGCCTGCGGAGGTTGATGAACCGTGAAAATCCGGGCATTGCATCACTTCACCGGGGTTGTTTGAGAATTCCCACAGCGGTCCGGGACTGATGACTTGGCCGGAAAGCGTGGTGACCCAATCCCAGGCGATCTGCTTGAATTGACCGTTGGAGTTGTCAAAGCGAATAGCGCATGGGAAGGCGTTATAAAGGGCGGTGTAGTTGGCAGCGGCGATTCCCAATTGACGGAGATTGTTCTTGCATTGGGTTGCGCGGCCCGCGCCTGCTGCTCCCTTCAACGAAGGGAGCAGCAGGCCCAGCAGCAGCGCCATCACGCCGATGCACACCAGCAATTCAACCAGTGTGAACGCCGGAGCATTTTGTGATCGTGTGATGCACAATCGAGAATGCATGGATGACTCCAGATTCACGACCAATGCAAGATGACCGCAGTGAGATCATCAATGTTCACGACACCATCATTGTTGAAGTCAGCAGGGATCCCGCCATGCGGATTGATGCCCCATGCGAGTATGACCTGAGTGAGATCATCGATGTTCACCACACCGTCGAAATTGACATCGCCGGGAATGCGAGGCGACACGTCTGCAACAGCATCAATCTCCGGAATATTGGATGAAGAAGAATTGCTGAATCGAATGTACGAAACGGACGTGAGGCCGACAGACGCCAGATCAATCCCTTGTCCGCCGCCCGATTCGTGATAGAGCGAACCAAGCTGAGTGGAATTCAGGCCAAGCACATCATTGAGGGTCAGTCGTGGATCAATCGGACGAGTGAAATCCGTCAGCGAAGAGCCCGGCGATGTTTCGTAGAGAATGGCGTCGTTGTAGCCGAGCGTGGGAAACAGCCAGTCCGCTGAAGCGCCGGGGATAGTGTGCCAATTGGCGCCATCAGCGCTGACCTGAACAGTTCCTGCAGGATCATCAAACGGGGCGCTGACAATTCCGTTGGGATAGTTGGCGTCGCTGAAGCCGGTATTGCCGAAGATGATCAGGTCAATGCCGTAGGGATTATTCGGATCATCCGTCACAGGTGTGTTGAACTTGAGCGTCAGTTGTCCGCCGGCGCCGATCGAGACGATTTCATCCAATCCGAACGTGGGATTGAAGGGCGTGACACAGGAGGGAAAAACGCCCTCGCCTGTGAAACGCTCAGGCGAGCCGAGCGCGGTCATCGGGTTGGTGTATGCCCCGGCGCCGGTGCCGGCGGTGTAGCTGACCACAACATCAGCAAAGGCATCATCAGTGAGATGGCGAGCGGAGAAGGCGGACGAAGTGACGAACACGCAGAGCAGCGCCGAAGGCGCAAAAACGAAACAACGATTCATGAGAGAAGACCTTCCTGTTCGGCCCGATTCGCGCGGGACCGGTTCCCAGAGTGGAAAAACCCAAACCCAGGCACGCATGAATCAGTGCGGAAAAGCCGGCGGGAACATGCCGGAGCCGCAGCGGTCATGCCCATTGCGCGAGGGCTACGCTGGCATCAGCGGCAGGTCTTCCGGCTCAGGGTTTTTCCGAATCCGGCCTTCCCATCAGAGCTTGTTGCAAGCCTGACAGTGGCGTGTGCGGATCGGCTGCATGCTGCAAGACAACATGCAAACCCATTACGGCGGCGCGTCCGCGGCGGATTTTCACCGCCTTCCCTATTGGTCTCACGAGCGATGTGATCGCCCGCAGGACACCGCAGAAGGCTCGAAGTGTAATGAATTGCGAGAACATCGCCAGCGGTATTCTCGGGGTGTTCAGTGGACTTGGGGAATTTGATGGAACTCACTACACAGCCGGGCCGGAAGATTGACACTGGCGGGGATGTTCGGGTACTTTCAAGGATTCCGGAGGATGGAGCGTGAGGCAGGTTTTTGGACGGTTGACTCACGGCGAAGGCCGTGAATGTTTTTCGCTCGGGTGGTGCTGATCGGTTTCAGTCTTCCCACCCTGTGCATGAGGAGCTTTTATCGATGCTGCGTGGCGCACGAATCCGCAATCTGGTGGCGGGAGTTGTACTCAGTGCTTTTGTTTCTGCTGCGGCATGGGCTGCAGACACTCCTCTGGACCTTCTGGACAGCTTTGTTCATTACGCGCTGATCGCCAACACCGAGTTGGCAGTAGGAAACGGCCAGGCGCTGCTCGATAGCGGGACAAGTGATGCGGAACTGGCCCAGCTCGTGGAAGACAACCGCGTCACGGTTGAGCGATTCGATCGTGCCGTCGAGCGTGCCAACAGGAATGCCGACATGCAGGGAGTGGCTGCTGAGCTTTCCCAACGGGTTGAGAAGGGCCGACTTGATCTGGCCCGCGATCCGAAACGGATCAATGAAGCGATCGGCATGCTGGTCGGCACCCAGCGTGGAAAGATGCTTGCCGAGGATCGACTGCGTCACGCAGGCGAATACGCGGTTCCGTCGCTGCTTCGGGAAATCACGGATGGCGATGTGGTCAATGTCGCCAACACTGATGTTGAACTGCTCAAGCTCGCATGCCAGCAGATGATCGTGAAGATCGGCTGTCAGGCTGCCACGCCGTTGTGCGAATCGCTGGTCGGTCTTGGGCCGGCGCATCAACGGCTGGTTTGCGACATGCTGGGCGATTTGGGATGTCCGCAGGCGGCTCCATATTTGAAGCGGTTGGCTGCAGATGCTCAGGCAGATCAGCCCGTGCGAGATTCCGCACAGCGGGCTTTGGAGCGGCTGACAAGGGGTGACAAATCGGTCTCCGAGATGTTCACGGACCTGGCGAGCGATTACTTTGATGAACACGAATCACTGGTGGCTTTCCCAAGCGAGCCGATGAACAACGTGTGGAGCTATGATCCGCACGTGGGGCTTGTTGCCACGCCCGTACCGACCGCTGTGTTCTGCGAAATCATGTCCGCGCGCATGGCGTCCACAGCGATCAAGATTGAATCGACAAACCGACGGGCTCTTTCGTTCTTTGTGGCCGCGAACCTGAGGCGGGAAAACGACCTGCCCGAAGGCGCGAATGATCCGATCTACGGCGCAAACAAATATAGCCCGAGTTTCTACGCCACGGTGTTCGGCACCCAGACCTGTCTGGATGTGCTGACACTCGCACTTGATCACAAGGACACGCCGCTGATTCGTGATGCCATTGCATCGCTGTCCAAAACAACAGGCGGCCCCAGCCTGTTCAGCAAGGAAGACTCCGGGCAGGCGCTGCTCGCCGCGCTGCAGTACCCGGATCGCCGCGTTCAGCTTGAAGCGGCGCTGACGCTTGCCCATGCGCTGCCGCAGCAGGGATTCACGAACGACCAGGTTGTTGTGCCGGTTCTCGCAGGGGCTGTTCGAACCGGAAACAAGTCCTACGCCGTGGTCATCGGTGAAAACAACGAAGATCGCTCGGCGCAGGCCGCAGCGCTTGAGAAACTCGGCTTCACGATCACCGCCTCAGGCGCCGGCACCAGTGAGGTGGCGAAGGAGATCAATGAATCCATTGCGGTCGATCTCGTCCTGGTCCGCATGAGCACGAAGGAAAAGGACATGCAGGTGATTGATGAGCTTCGTCATCTTTCCAAGGCCGCTGCGTCGCCCGTGCTCGTGATTGCTTCCGCGATCGACATGCCGCAACTGAAACTGGATACGCGTGCAGACCGGCGCGTTGTCATCGCCAATGCAGGCATCAATGCTGAGCAGTTCGGCATGAACGTGGATGCTGCGATGAAGAGTGGTTCTGGCGGGCGCATGACTGATGCCGAAGCCGAGGAATATGCGATCCTTGCACTGTCTGCGCTTCGTGATCTTGCCATATCGCAAAACCCTGTGCTCAAGATCAATGATGCGGAGGGCGCACTGGTTGAAGCACTGCAGACACGCACCGGCGGAATCCGCATGAAGGTTGCCGACATCCTCGCCATGCTCGATACCGACAATGCACAGCGTCAACTGTTTGACGCAGCGCTTTCCGCGCAGGGCGACGACCAGGTGGAATTGCTCGGGCACGTTGCGGATAGCGTTCGGCATAACGGCGATCACGCAGAAAAGCGGCACATTGACGCCCTGCTCGATCTGGTTGCCGACTCCTCAGGCGATGTAGCCGACGCAGCAGCCACGGTTCATGGAGCCCTCAACCTTGGTGCGTCGGATGCTGTGAAACTGATCC
>DASZQE010000298.1:0-2468 GCA_035550175.1 Phycisphaerales bacterium
CATCCACCACGTTCGACACCAGCAAGTGGACCGGCATTGAAGGCGCGCAGATCAATACGCTGGCCAGCGGAACATCCGAACCAAGCGCCCCCAACTCAGTTGACCTTGATGGAAGCAGCAGCGGCGGCGACGTGATCCGCACCGGCATCATGGACCTGCGGAATTATGTCGGCCTCACGCTCACGTACTACTATGAGCGCACCGGCAGCCAGGATTCCCCCGAAACCAATGATGACCTTGTCGTTGACTATCTGAATGCCAACAGCCAGTGGGTTGAGTTGAGCCGTCAGCTTGGCAGCGGCCCGGATCAGACGACGTTCAATCAGGTTGTGGTTCCGTTGCCTGCCGGCGTGAAGCACGCCAACGCTCGGTTCCGCTTCCGCGTGATTTCCTCGCAGAACGGCGCGGATGACTGGTTCGTGGACAACATCAGCATCACCGGCACGGCGGAACAGCCGAACAACACCTGCCCGAATGCGGATTTCCTGTTCCCCGGCTCCTATGCGTTCGATAACCTTGGTGCAGATACGGATGGCCCGGCCGAAGGTCTCTGCAACACCAACGGGTCGAACCAGATTACCGATGACATCTGGTACATCTATGTCCCGGATTGCACCGGCAATTCCACCACCACTGCCAGCGTGTGCGGCTCCTCGTTCAACACCCGCATCGGCATCTACACCGATTGCCCGGACTACGGCGGAACGATTCTCGCGTGCAATGATGATTTCTGCGGCACGTCGTCGTCCGTCACGTTCCCGACCACGGACCAGGCGTTCTACATGATTCGTGTGGGCGGATTCAATGGTGCCAAGGGCAGCGGCACGCTGGTCTTGAATTGCGTGCCTGACAACCCGCCGTGCGCTGCTGACATCGCTCCGCAGCCCACGCCGGACGGCACAGTGAACATTGATGACCTCACAGCGGTCATTCTCGCGTGGGGCACCAACAATGCCCAGGCGGACGTGAATCACAGCGGCTCAGTTGATATCGATGATCTCACAGCGATCATCCTCAGCTGGGGCGCTTGCCCGTAATTCGCTGCTGAATCGTTCTCGATTCCTGGCGAAAATTCGCCTCTCCATGTGCGCAGCATGGAGAGGCTTTTTTTATCCCCTCAGAATGCGATGGATCTTCAGGCCCACTGCACGATGTCCTTCCGGATCGGCGGAATCGAGAAGAACACAAGCGCCAGCGTCGGCGGAATCGCAGCACTGACAAGGAGAACGGCAGTCGTCCTCGATTTCTGAGGCGTGATGCGAGCGGACTGTCCGCGATCATCTGCGTCATCAACCGTGCCGCCGGCGTCCAATTCTCCGGAATCATCGCTGCGAACAGCGCGATCGGTCGCAGCCGCCATCGTGTTCAAGCCGATCAGGACCATCGCCGTCATCACCAGATTGATAGCGGCCGAGATGCGGATCATGAACAATCCGCTTCGATCATGGTCGATGACTTTGTACCCACCGATCATGAACAACACAGAGAGAAAAAGTGAAATGGCGCCGTCGATGACGATCATGGCGTTGCCGGCGGAATATGCGTTTGCAATTTCCCATGCGCTTCCGAGCACGCCCAGACTGCCGAAGACCATGCAGGCAATTCCGCTTGCTGCGGGCCAGACGATGCCGCCGGTGATTTTCTTGGAAGGCTTGCCGACACGGGTTTTCGCAATGGCTGTGTGAAGGTTGAAGTCATACCCGCAATAAACGCACAACACCGACTCGTCAGGAATCATTTTGGCGCACCCGGGACAAGGCTTGATCTTCGGTTTTGACGGCGAAGCATGCTCAACGATTTCCGAAATCATCGAGAGCGTGTCTTCGACTGAGCCATCTGAAGCTGAATCCTGTGTTTCCGAGGTGCGGGTGATGACTTCAACCGGCCTGAGGGGTCCATGTGCTTGCTCAGCCTCCGCCTTTTTTCGCACCAATGCGGAATTGAAACAGGGATCGCAGTAGTACCGGCCATGCGAATCCTTGGTTCGCGGCTTCCCCGAGACGTCCGCACCGCACAGGCAGCAGATCTTGACCGTTGCTGATTCGCCTCCGGAAACTGTGGACATCGCTGAAACTCCCGGTGAGATCTCTGAATGAGCGTTTCTGAGCATGCCGTACACGTTCCCCGTCAATGTGGTGACGATGGGTTAACGGAGGAACTCAAAAAGTAATACGAGATTTCCGGTGTCGGGTTTCTTGCAATTCAAATTCAGCGAGGCAGTGTCAGAGGTTTCTCTGAGTTCATTTTTCGTTAGCAACGACCCGAAAACGTCAACTCCACTGAGCCACGTCTTTTCTAATCGGCGGAAGTGCGAAGAAGATGAGCATGCCTGCGGGCGGAATCAGTGTGCCGACGATGACTATCGAAAAGAAATTGATTCCAGCTTGCATGTTCTTTGCATCAAAAGTCGGGGACGAGGATTCATTCTCTCGACCGCGAATTCGCACCCGGCCGTTTTCATCAGGCTG
>DASZQE010000299.1:0-1671 GCA_035550175.1 Phycisphaerales bacterium
TGAATCTGTGGCATTTTTGAGTACGCAGGGTGTCGGGAATTCGGTGGATGGAGATTGTGAAGCACAAAGATGCAGATTCGAGCGATTCGAATGTTCTTGATTGCAGCAGCGCTGAGCGGGGTCGGATGTGAACAGGGAGCGCAACGAACTGCGCAGGGGTTCAGAGGAACCACCGACGTGAATGGGGCGCTCGTGCTTGCAGGCATGGATGATCGGGACATGCAAGACGCGGCGTGGGTCAGTGAAAGAAATGACGGACTTCTCGGGGACAACACGTTTCAAGGGGTATGGCGAGAAACGTACACACGCGAACGCGAAACGGAATGGTTGTACACGGCGAATGGTCGGCCACGCGACTACACAACAACCAGACGTGTTTCCGACGATCGCAGACGCTTGAGATGAACCGCATCACACAATGGAGATTCGGGGAAGGCGGGGGGAAAGGCTGTCAACTTGGAGAGAAGCCTTGACGGGTGTGAGTCTTGGCAGCATACTCAGAAACTGTACTGGCAAGAGCGAAGGGGACGAATCAGGAGACAGACCTGCTGAGCGTGCTCATCAAGGCGCAGTCACAGGACGGCTGCAGTCGGCACAAAAGACAGTCACCCTGGGGAGTTCAACACGCAATGCACACGACCACAAAGAAGGATTTGATTGATCGTATTGCGGCCCAAACCAAGCAGCGGCGAAGTCAGGTGAAGAAGACCGTTCAATGCTTCCTTGACAACGTGATCAACGAGCTGAGCGCGGGAAAGCGGCTGGAGTTCCGCGATTTCGGGGTGTTTGAGATCCGCGAACGTGCCCCGCGCGTGGCGCAGAATCCCAAGACGCTGGAGCGCGTGCCGGTGCCAGCGAAGCGCACGGTGAAATTCAAGATCGGCAGGCTGATGAAGCAGGCGCTTGATGTTCAGGAAGTCGGCGTGGGAAGCAACGGCACGGTCCACGTTCACGTTGATGACGATGATGAATGACGCGCATGATCGGGGGCTGGGCGCGGAATCGGGCTCATGGCGATTTGCACGCGCCGATTGAATCCCGGAATTCACGAATGTGCCTGAGTGACATGCTGATTTGCTTTCAACTGCGCGAAGGCTCGGGACGAATCCGGCGGGAACGGATACAGTGGAGCGGTCATGGACGGCCAAGCGCGGAGCGTGGAAATCAAGAGCGGCATCATCGGCGATTCGAGCGCGCAAGGTTCGGGCGGCGGGTGGAAATCCAAACGTCAACAGATTGATGTGAAGGAACTGACTCGGCTGTTCGAGGAACTACCGCCACACGCCATCGAAGCGGAGATGAGCCTGCTGGGATCGATGCTGCTTGATCCGCGCGTGATCGGCGACACGGTGATGGTGCTGAAGGGCGGGGAGGATTTCTTCAAGCCTGCGAACGGCGCGATTTATGACGCGATGGTCAAGCTGTACGACCGCCACGCTGCGGTGGACATTGTGCAGCTCAATCAGGCGCTGCTTGACGGCGGGGTGCTGGAGACGGTGGGCGGCGCGGAATACCTGGTGCAGCTTGCCGAGGCTGTGCCGAGCAGCGCGAATGCTGTGCATTATGCACGACTGGTACGAGAGAAATCGGTGGTGCGGCAATTGATCAATGCTGCGGGCGAGATTTTGTATTCGGCGTTCAATCGCGCGGATGAGTCGCAGAGCGTCCTTG
>DASZQE010000300.1:0-2831 GCA_035550175.1 Phycisphaerales bacterium
CTGTGCGTGATTCAGACTTCAACACGCTGCTCATCGTTGATGTTGGCAAAGGACCCACCAAAATCTCCTACGGCCCTGATGATGCGCTCTCCCGCTTCGCGCCCCAGGGACCGACCGACCCGCAGCTCCTCGTCTCAGTCAACAACTCGAATTGGATTCGCCCCGTGCCCGTCTGCGACGTCGATCAGATGGCCGTTGATTACCGCTGGAACAATCTCGAGAACATCCGCGTCGCTAAATCCGTGCTTGGCGACGTGTTCATCTATGGAGGCCTCACAGCCGCCACCATCGGCGCACACAATCGCAATTCCGATGCCCAGATCGCAGGTCTCGCAGCCGTTCTCGCCGGCCTGCTCGCGAAATCCGGTGCGCATGCCGACACGCGCTATCTCGAACTCATTCCAAAATCGATTTTCCTCGTCCCGCTCAAGCTTGATGACGCATCCGACCTCAAGCTTCAGATCGAAGGCGATGACACCTCGCGTCTTCTTCTTCCTCACGTCTCACCCGGCACATCCACGTCACCGCACACGCTCTATCTTCGTCTTTTGAACGATACCCCCGACCCGCCTGCATACCTGACGCGCGCCAATCCCCGCTTCGGCAACGACCACACCGGCGTGCGCCCGCAAGACTATCCATACATTCTCGGCGGGCACGATTGCTCCACCCCCACCGCTGCCGTCCTCGCCGCCTATCAATCCGCAGGATTCCTCAATGAGCTGACCCTTGCGGATCTCATCGACCTCTACCGCGCAGAAAACATCTCCATTCCCGATCTCAATGATCCCTATCCCGTCGATCCGAAAGCCGCGCGGCACATCCTTGAAGGCGGTTCCACGCTCTTCACGCCGCTTCCCGATTCGCTCGGCTTCAAGCATCTCTTCTACGATTCACACCCTGCATACAAACCGCACTCAGACGTTGTGCGGAATCTTCGCGATCAGATCCGTGTCCAACTCAAGAACCGTTCCGAAACCGACAAAAACTGAATTCCGCAACCGCTTCACTTCCTGCTTTTCGGCGCAACAATGCCTCATCGCATTCTTCAGGAAACACCAATGACTACCCGCTTCACAAATGTTTTTTCGCTGCTGGCCATTCTCCTGGCCGCCTTCGCGTTCTCCGCCTGCCGTTCAAGCGACATCTCGCCATCGCCCGGCGAGCCCGATCCCATCCCCGCACCCGAAAATGATCCCGTCATCTCCATTCTCGTGCCGGAACTTCGCCCCTGGCTGGGATTCCATCCCGCCATCATCACGCACGAGCCCGGCCGCAACCTGCACGTCGAAACGCCGATGCGCAATATGACCTACCAGCGCCACTTCCTGCAGTATCGCTACCTCTTCTACAACACTTCCAATGTCGAAGTCGGACCGACTATGCCCTGGACTCGCATCTACGCCGAGCCCAAGCAGACGCTCCGGCTCATCGGCGACGCAACTTCTCCCGATGTCGATCACTACCGGCTGGAAATCAAAGCCGCAAAATAATCCCCGCTCCCTCATCCCCGTCCGATTCGCTTCGGCACCTCAATGTCCGCATCGCCCCATTTTCTTCGCAAAAGGCTCGCATCAAAACTCTTCGGCAGAGCTTCGTCAGCGCTCCGCTCAATCCAGAACTCGACAACCGCCTCCGCCACTTTCCACGGTTCATCGCTTCCGCTCGGGCTCCACAGGTTGTAATCCGCCCAACCCATCCGCACAGTGCTGCGCTCGAGTTCTCCGCGCGCATTCATCACCTGCATGTCGAATTCCCACCCGCTGCCTGTTTCACGTTCTGCCAATACTTCCACAAATGCCACGTCCGCGCTCCATCACGGTATAAACTCCGTTGCATCCTAAACGTTCTCGCTCCCACATGACATTCGTCCTCGAAATCATCCGCCTCGGTCTCGTGAACCTTCGGCTGCACTTGCTGCGCACCATCCTCACCTCCCTTGGCATCATTCTCGGCGTAGCCGCAGTCATCGTCATGGTCGCCATCGGCGAGGGCAACAAGCAGGCCGCTCTCCGCGAAATCCAATCTCTCGGCGCCACCAATATCATCATTCGCTCCGTCAAACCGCCCGAATCCGAGCAGCTTTCCGCAGGCTCTGCGTCATTCATGGCACGTTACGGAATCGTGAGCGTTGACTTGACGCGCCTCCGCGCCGGCCTTCCGGATCTCTCTTTCCTCGTTCCGCTCAAGCAAGTCGGCGACGAAATCACTTTCGCCGATCATCGTCTCACCTCACAAGCTTTCGGCGTCTATCCCGCCCTTCAAGACGCCGCCAACCTTCGCGTTCGGCCCGGAGGCCGATACATCACTCGCACCGACCTCGATACCAAAGCCCAAGTCTGCGTCATCGGCGACCAAGTCGCGCAGAAACTCTTCGGTCGTGAAGATCCTCTCGATAAACTCCTCCGCATCAAGGACATCGTCTTCCGCGTGGTCGGTGTGCTCCAACCTGTCGGCCTCGCAGGCGGCACAGGCTCACCCCTCGTCGGCCGCGATCTCAACTTCGATGTCCACATTCCATACGACACCGCCGTGTCGCAGTTCTCCGACATCATCTCCAAGCGAGTGGCCGGCTCCTTCACAATGGAGGAAATCCAAGTCTCCGAGATCTACGCCACCTCGTCCTCCACCGAAAACGTGCTCCGCGATGCCAGCCTCATCGATCGCATCATGCGCGTCGAACATCCCGATCTCAAGGACATCAAAATCATCGTCCCCTATGAACTGCTCGAATCCGCACGCAAGACCGCGCTCGTCTGGTCCATCGTCTTCACCGCCATCGCCGCCATTTCGCTGCTCGTCGGCGGCATCGGCATCATGAACATCATGCT
>DASZQE010000301.1:0-5194 GCA_035550175.1 Phycisphaerales bacterium
ATGTTCACGCCCGTCGCGCCTTCCGGAATCGTGATGCCCGGCTCCAGCCTCCGTCCGTTGTCATTCGCCAGCACAATTTCTCCGTCTTGATTCACGGTGAAATTCCCGGCCCGCGTGTAGCCGATTCCCTCTCCCGTATCATCCTCAATCTTCACCTGAAAAAACCCATCGCCCTCAATCATCAGGTCCAGCGGATGCCCGGTGTTTTCGGCCGTTCCCTGCTCGAAACTCAATTGTGTGCCCGAAATTTTCGTCCCGTGACCCACGTACAAGCCCGTCGGTCGTCGATCGCCGTTCGAGTTCTCAATGCCCGGCTGCGCCTTCTCCGTGTACAGCAAGTCCTGAAAATTCACTCGGCTTGCCTTGAACCCGTCCGTGTTCACGTTCGCCAGGTTATGCGCCGTAACGTCCAGCGAAGTGCTCAATGCATTCAGTGCCGTCGATGCGGAATACAGTGCCACGATTGCCATGCTTCACACCCTTGTCATTTCAATCCGAAGCTCAGCTTCGGGTTTCAAGCCCACGAATCAGTTTCAACCCACCCGACCCAGCGAATTCACCGCTTCCCCCATGACGTGATCGTGATATTGCATCAATTGCGCATTTGCCTGCGCAGCTCTCGCAGCATTGATCATCTCGTTCAACGTCATCACGGGGTCGGTCGCGCTGTCCTCCGTGTAACCCTGTTGCACTTTCGTCGTCGATGTCGCGTCAGCCAGTGCGGTCGGGTCATTCACGCTCAACAGGTTGTTTCCACGCTTCACCAGCATGCGCGGATCGCTCACCCCCGCAATACGCAGCTTGGCGATCTTCGCGCCTCCCTGCCGAATTGTCCCGTCGCTGTTCACAACCAGGTCTTTCGTCGGGTCCAGCTTGATCCGCCCGCCGCCGGTGTCCAGCACCGGGTTGCCGGTCGCCATCATCACCAGCTCACCCTGATCGTTCAGTCCCATGCGCCCGTCGCGCGTCAGACGAACCTCATTCGTTCCGTTTCCATCTGAAACCGTGAAGAATCCGTTGCCGTTCAGCGCAAGATCAAACGGCTGCGTTGTCTGCAACAGCGATCCCTGCGCCGTGCTCACGCGCGTCTGATCCCCGAACAACCCGCCCCCAAGCTGCTCCAGAATGTTCTGTATATCACCCGGCATCCCGCCCGCTTCTTCACGCGCGGTCAACCGCTCCTTCACGACCGGAATGTCCGGTTTGAAGCCCACCGTGTTGATGTTCGCCAGATTGTTCGCCTGAACATCCTGCCGATACATGCTGTTCAATACGCCCGACGCCGACAAATACAATCCGTAGTTCACGTCAGATCCTCCGTCGTGACTTCCACCGCTTCAGCTTCGGTTTCACGCCCCATCCGCCGCGTGCCCTCCCGTTCAATCTCTCTTGCGCTCCGCGCCAGATGAACTGATGCCGCTACCTGCGCATACCGAATGGCGGCCTGCGCCAACCGGCCCAATCGTTCACTGCGTCCTTCGATGCCGGCATCCTGCCCATCGCTGACGCCGTTGCGAACGTCCATCACAAGACGGCGAATCTGTTCCCGCACGTTGGCACTCCTTGCCTCACGGTCTGTCCAACCCCCTCTTCAGCAACACCCATGCCACGATTTCCAGTTCCGAATTGGCACCCTTGGCACATCCCCCGCGCAACCTTTGCCGATCGACTGCGCAACCTGCGACTCACGCTTTCCAAAACCTCACGCCGGCATCGCACGCTCGCCGATCCCTTCTGCACCGGAATTCCCGGTGTTTTCACCTGCGCCCATCATGCCGACGCTCGCCCCGCCAACGTCCTTTGATCCTTTCATCAAGGAATTCGCCACCTACCTCCGTGTCGAAGCCGGCCTTTCACCCGCCACGCTGTCCGCCTATCGCGCCGACCTCAAGGACCTGATCACCTTCCTGACCGAACACGAAAATGCTCACGAGCTTTCTGATGTCCGGCCATCACACCTCGCCCACCACGTTCAGCATCTTCACCGCGATCGCGGTCTTCAGCCCAGCTCCATCGCCCGTCATCTCGCCACCATTCGCGTCTTCTTCCGTTTCATGCACGCCAATGGCCGCATCACTCAGAATCCCGCTCGATTACTCGAAACACCAACGCGCTGGAAACGCCTGCCCGGCGTCCTCTCGCCTCGCCAGATGAAGGAACTGCTCTCCGCACCGACGCCCCAGACCAGCAAGCTCTGGCAGCGTGACAAAGCCATGCTTGAACTCATGTATGCCGCCGGCCTCCGCGCTTCGGAAGTCGGGGCCCTCCGTCTCAACGAGTTCAACGCCACACTCGGCGTCATCATCGTTACAGGCAAAGGCAGCAAGCAGCGCCTTGTCCCGATCGGAAAACCCGCTCTCCGCGCCGTCGAGCAATACCTCGCTGAGCAATACCCGCTCCTCACTCGCTTCAATGACGACCGCCACAAAAACCGCCTCCTCCTCTCCAACACCGGCCGCCCGCTCGAACGAGTCGCGGTCTGGCAGATCGTCCGCCGCCTCGCCTCAACCACCAGCCTCAAAGGCGTCCACCCGCACAAATTGCGACATTCTTTTGCCACACACCTCCTCATGGGCGGGGCCGATCTCCGCGTCGTGCAGGAATTGCTCGGCCACAGTGATATCGCCACAACGCAGATTTACACCCATGTGGACCGCTCCCGCCTCCGCGATGTCGTTCGCAGGCATCATCCCAGGCCCTGAGCTGGTTTTTTTGCGTATCAATTCTCAACTTTGCACGTTGTGCTCTCGTACAACATTGGAATTTCGGCCCTCTCCTCTCAAGTGAATCAGCTAAAATCCGGCGGTCCAGCATGAACCTTCTTCATTCCACTTTCCGGCAGGTGTTCTCATCGCTTTCAATGCGTCGCGCGTTGGCATGTTTCATTGCGTTTGCAATGTTCGTTCTTATTACCCACCGCTCACTCGCGCAGGACATCGCAAACATCACGATTGAACCGCGCATGGATCAATCGCAATTTCTCGATCTGCTTCAGAAGCTCCAGCTTTCACACGAGGAGCAGTTGATTCCCAATACGCTCTTCAAGGACTATGTATCCACCATCACCGCACTGCAGAATCAATTGAACACGCAGGCGGATACTGCTGGTCGTCAGCGTCTGGCTCAGGCGCTCTCCGGAAAAGCTGTCATTCTGCCCGCTGATCTGAAAGACCTGCAGGTTGCGGTTCTCGAAGTCACTCGTCAGGGTTTTGCGCCCGCCGATCGCGCACTTGACGACCTTCTTTCCGGCCTTGAAGTCACGCTCAGTCAGGATGCGCTGACGCGCTACTACGCTGACCTGCCTGCCATCCACCGCGACCTGTATCTTCAGCCGGTGCAGGCCCAGTCCAACACGTCCGAATATGCCGGCGAAGGTGTCGATGTCATCGCGCTTGTCAACGACGCTCGCGCACCCGAAGGCGAACTCGCCTCGCTTGACCCCGCTTCGCTTTCCAGCATCCTGAATGACTACGAAACAACCCTCGATCAATGGCTCGTGGCTCACTACCCTGAGGATCGCACCGGCCGACTCAATGCCCGCATCGCCGCCATTCGCCGTGATTCCGACGCCATGGCGTCCGAGGAACGTGCTCGCATCAACCGCTGGCAGTTCATCTACAGCCTCAACCTGAAAACGGTTCAGCAGATCGGCGACGTGGCTTCAGCCCAGATCGGACCTGCCGCCCGCGACCTCTGGCTCGCGCGCTTCGATCATGAATGCTTCGCCTGGATGTTCCGCAACCGCAAACCCGATCGAATGATGGCGTGGATCGCTCGCCAGCCCTTCCCCACTGATGTGCTCCAGCAGGCCCAGACCGTCTACTCCGATTACACCAGTAACAGGCAATCGCTCGCCCGCCACGCCATTGATGTCATCCTCCGTGGCCGCAACGAATTCCATCGCGCCCTGTATTCAATGATGGACCCCTCCGCTCTCACGGATTCCGCCCCGCGCAGCCTGTATGAAGAACTCCTCCGAAACTCTGGCGAGCAAACCGCGCTCGAAAATGACACCGCCGCAAAGCTCGAAGCCCTCGTGCCCGCTGACAAACGCTCTGCGCTCAGCGATTCACTCCGCGGCCCTGCGCTTCCTGACCGCCGTCGTTGATTCATGACCAATCTTACTTCTTGGGTGCCACTCAGCATTTCCGAAAGGGGTGCTGAGTGCTTTCCCCGTTTCATGCGCTGCGCATTCGTCTACTATTCTCACCGTGACGTCACTCGATCGCTATCACCGCCAGATGCTCCTGCCCGGCATCGGCCGCGAAGGCCAGCTCGCCCTCCAGTCTTCTCACGCACTGCTTGTCGGCTGCGGCGCGCTCGGCTCCGCCATCGCCGACACGCTCATCCGCGCAGGCCTCGGCACGCTCACGCTCGTCGACCGCGATCTCGTCGAATGCACCAACCTCCAGCGTCAAACGCTCTACTGCGAATCCGACGTCAACACTCCCAAAGCCTTCGCTGCACAATCCCGCCTCTCGACCATCAACTCCTCCGCCCGCATCGTCGCCCTCACCGAAGACTTCAATCCCTCCAACGCGCAACAGATTCTTGACAACAAATTCGTTCCGCAGCATGAGCCCGCTCCGCCTCCCGTCTCGCTCATCCTCGATGGCCTCGACAACTTCCCTACCCGCTATCTGCTCAACGATCTCGCGGTCTCGCGCGCACTCCCCTACATCTACGGCGGAGCTGTCGCCACCACCGGCCTCTCCTTCACCGTCCTCCCGAAAAAATCCCCTGATGCGGATTCAACCCGACAACGATCACTCTATTCCGCTGACCAATCCACTCCCTGCCTCCGCTGCGTCTTTCCCGAAGCTCCCCCGCCCGGCATCTCACCCACCTGCGATACCGCCGGCGTCCTCGGCCCCATCGTCTCCATCATCGCCGCTCACCAGGCTGCGCAGGCCATCAAGCTTCTCACCAACAACGCCGCGCAACTCGACCGATCGTTGCTTTCCTTTGATCTCTGGTCCAACGATCTGCATCGCTTTGATCTCTCTCCAACTGCAAACTCTGATTGCCCCTGCTGTGGCAAGCACGATTTTGAATACCTCAACTCCTCCGCCCACGCCGACGCCGCCTCCCTCTGTGGCCGCGATGCTGTGCAGATCATGCCCCCTTCTTCGAATTCCGATTTCGCACAGTCACGTCTCGATTTGAATCAGTTCGCCGCCCGCCTCGCGCCTCA
>DASZQE010000302.1:0-9166 GCA_035550175.1 Phycisphaerales bacterium
CCACCATTCCGCGCCGTTCTCGACAATGGGACCGACGGCGGCGAGCGTTTCGACATTGTTGACGATGGTCGGGCGGCCGAAGAGACCTTTGACTGCAGGAAAGGGTGGCTTGATGCGCGGCCAGGCGCGCTTGCCTTCGACGGCTTCGAGGAGTCCGGTTTCCTCACCGCAGATGTATGCGCCTGCGCTGCGATGGAGATAGCACTCGACGGAAAATTTGCTCTTGCCTTTGAGCAGACCCTGCTTGCCGAAGATGCCTTTCTCGTAGGCTTCATCGATGGCTTTCTGGACGACCTTGGCTTCGTGGTGATATTCGCCACGGATGAAGAAGTAAGCGGTGTCGAGCTGGCAGGCGTAGCAGGCGATGGCGATGCCTTCAAGAATGATGTGAGGATCGAAATCGCAGAGCATGCGGTCCTTGAAGGTGCCGGGCTCGGCTTCATCGCAATTCACGCAGAGATACCGTCGGCCACCATCGGGCGGCGGAAGGAAGGTCCACTTCAGACCGCACGGGAATCCTGCACCGCCTCGGCCGCGAAGCTGCGAGACTTTGACCAAGTCAACGATGGCTTTGGATTCCATGGTCAGGGCCTTTTCAAGCGCCTGGTACCCGCCGGTCTTCACATATTGATCGTAGGAAACGAGTTTGCGATCTTTGGGGTTGCCCCACGGAGCGGTGGGAATGCGTTTGCAGAGGACGGGTGCGGTGACTGGCATGGCGGCAGTGTAGTCAATTTCAGAGAGGCACGGCAAAGGCGTGAACGGGACTAAATTGCTGCTGTCATCGACGCTATTTCTTGCGCTCGACGAGCCAATCGGGGTGGGGCAGTTTCATCATCTGGACGATGAGCATCACGATACCAAGCGTGATGACGAGGCAAGGGACTTCGGTCTCAAGGGTGATTTTTCCAGATTGGCGCAGCAGTGAGAACACTGTGGCGATGATGAGCCAGGGACCGACGACCATGGTCAATTTGTTCACGCCCCAGAGCACAGGCGTGAGCACGCCGGCGCAACCGATGCCGAGCACCCAGACCCAGTTGACGCCGGGCAGGACGTGCTGGGTTGTGAGAAGCCAGCCGACACCCACGACGATAATCAGCACCGGCAACGCGATTGATTTCATTTCATTCCTCCACGGAACACTCTGAACGGGGCAGGTCCTTGTGCGAATGCTACTGTCTGCGCACCCGAAGTGTCATCGAGTGGCGAAGTAGATGCCCATACCGATACCGCAGATGAGGAACCCGCCGACAGCGCCGAAGAGGGCCATGAAGACGACGAAGTAGCCGCGCTTGCCTTCAAAGCTGGACATGTTGACGGACCGGGCGTACAGCGAAGCGATCAGGAAGGCGGCGCAGAAGCCGAGAATTGCGCCGGCAATGCCGGAGAGGAAGCCGTACAGCCAGGAAAAGCGGCCAGGTTGATAGCCGGGCGAGACGATAGCGATGACGATGCAGCCGAGGATGCCCCACATGAGCCAACCGAGGAGCGTGCCAATGGCGAGCTGCTTGTTGCCGGTGAGATTGCGCATGCGCATGGTGAGGCGCAGACCGCGGCCAATGGTGTACCTGGCGAGATAGTTGACGAGGGTTGGTTTCGCGCCGACACGCTGCATGCGCAGGAACAACGCGGACAGAGCGCAGATGACAAACGACCCGGCGACCCAGATGGCCATCCATTTCCACATGTGCATCAGCGTAACGCAAGGTGGTTTGATTCGCCTTTGAGCCTCTAACACAATGCCTTCCGGCGAAAATCGGCTCGTTAGAAATTCTTACATCCCCACTGCTTTTCGGCCCAGGCGCGTTCTTTTCCGCTGCCTTGTTCGGGAATTTCGTTCTCGCGGATGTTCAGCCAGGCGCAGATTTTGGAGAAGGCGGCGGCACGCTCTTCCTGTGTGCATTCAGGAAGGAGCTTCAGAAGCGCGGGGCGGAATTTGGGATCAAAGCCCGCCAGGTCATCGCTGAGCTGGGCAAGGTCCAGGAGCGCGCTGGCGAAGTGCAAAGCGACACTAGAGTGCTTTCGAGCGCCATGAAGGAGTGCGAGCCTGCTCATGGGGCCGGCGTAGTTCTGGGCGATGAGCAGGGCCTGCGTCAAACCTGTGTCATCGTCTTGCATTTCGTTGAGGAGGTGCGCGAGCTGCACGTCAGCAACACTGCCGGGGGTGTGGCCGCCTTTGATCAACTCGCGTAATGCGTAGACACGCACATCCATCGAGGCTCGTGCCAGGAGCGAACGCAAACGATCAATGGATTGCTTTGTGTTGTGAACGCGAAGGACTTGAAGGTCACGCCAGTCGGGTGAGGGCATGTCGCAGATGGATTGCACTTCGGCTTCGCGCTCCTCGCTGGTCATCTGAGCGAAAGCATTGAGGTCATAGCCTTCGCCTTCGTGCCATTTCTCGTAGTCGATGGTCTTGCTCGCAAGATATTTTTTGTGTGCATCGGAATGAGCCATGCGGTTCAGCCTGCGAAGACGGGGATGCTGCCTGTTTTCTCGTAGCGGCCCATGATGGCGTCATGGCATTGTTCGCAGACGAAGCCGCGTTCCTCACCATCATGCGTGCCCTTGTGGAGGTGGTCTTTCACGCAGTCGACAAGGGGGAAGGTCTTGCGAATTGCAGGAAGGTCGAGCCAGCAATCGAAGTAAACCCATTCACGACAGTTGCGGCTCCACGCCTGGCCGCGAAAGGTTTCGCGGATGCTTTGCTGCTGGATGGCGGATTCGAGTTGGCGGAGGTGGGGACAGGTCACACCTATTTGCGCTTTCTAGTGGGACGCCTGAACCAGATCGCATTCGAAATGAGCCTTTGTTTCTTACGCAACCGGGCTTTGTCGGTCGGAAGCGATAACATTTCGATAGCCTCTTCCGGCGTCTTAAATCTAAAATCATTTGCGATATGAAATTCCATTAATTGCTCAACATACATTTTTATTTGGTACATCCTAACCTCACCCTCCCGTATTTCTGTCGAATACGATTTATGCACAATATTGTTTCTGCACTCTCGAATCTGATTGAGAGTAATTTCATGTATGGGATTGTATTCCCATAGAGATGCTGCTCGGAATATTGTTTTATCATACGATTGATTTAGAGTACATGTCATGCTTTCCAAGATTCCCCACAGCTGCAGAATTACAGTATCATAATTGATTCCATCCAATGCTCGCGCATATCGCATTAGCCAGTTTTCAATAGTCTTGCGGTATGGATGACGCGATAATTTTGAAAACACCTTCGTCTCAAATTTTCTTAGTTCTTTTAATTTTCCATTAAGACTGGATGCTTGAGGCGGATCGGCGTACCATTCCTCGTAAGAAAATAGAGTGCTTGTTGAATTTCCAGACAAATTGTGAATGGTGTGGGTCGGGCCACATAATATTTTGTTAACTCGTTGACGATTGCTTGAATATCGACCAATCGCAATTCGATTGAAAAAGAGGTTCCAGACTGAACGAAGCAACTCCATTGAGTCGAGAGCAATTCGAGCAGCCTCTTCGTCTGTTCTTCCTTTTGCCCGCAACACAATCGGCGAATAACTCGAAACTGCGACTCCTCGTTCATAATGTCGCAAACGCATCGCAATGATCGATCTGTCGAATCGATCTGCAGGAATTTTGCTCCTAATAACTATGTTTCCAAGTCGTCGACGAAAATATTCCATTTCATGCTGACGAACAGAAATGGTTGACAAAAGCGAGTATTGCTGAATTGCCATACTCAGCAATTCGTCAATAGCAGGCCCAAGATGCTTTAGTACTGATTTTGGGGTTATAGAGCCGCTCTTAGATGCATTTACGATGGATTTCCAAACAATACTGCTTTTGTAGCAATCATGTATCGAATCGGGGACGGATAGCAGATGTATGAGTCCGAAGCGAGAATCGTCGATCGATCCGCTGAAGCATATCCTTCCCTGGTTATCAATTCGTTTTCGTGATTCAAGCTCACTTGTGAAGACAGCCGCCTTGTTTGGATCTGACCAAGAAATAGTGCTCATGCGTCGGACCTGAAATAATTAGTCGTCAATATTCCTTTCCACCTCAATCTCTTCAATGACTGTCCGGCGGAGGGTGACGTTTCCTTCGCGCCGTTCTTCGACGGTCTTGCTGACCTGCTTTCGCTTGGACGACTGCGGATCGGTTTTGACTGCGCCCCAGATGTGGCCGACGAATTCCCCCAATGAGCGCATGATGGGCTTGGATTTGCGGTTGGCCATGATCTGCCCTCCCCGCTGCCGATCAATCCGGCAGCGAATCGAGAATCTCATCCATCTTCTTGATGGTGAGCCCCTCCTTGAGCTCCTCATTGACGAGCGCGACGGGCGCGGTGTCGCAGCTTCCGAGGCATTCCATCGCCAGAAGCGTGAACTTGCCGTCTTCGGTGGTCTCGTGCGGCTCAACACCGAGCTTGGTGCGAAGGTGGTCGAGAATGGCTTTGTGGCCGCAGGCTTCGCAGGCGATGCTCTGGCAGACGCCGATGACGTACTTGCCGGCGGGTTCCGTGCGGTATTCCTCGTAAAAGCTGACGGTGTCGAGGACCTGGGCGGGCGTGACTTCGAGCAACTTGGCGATTTCCTCCATCGCCTGGAAGGGGATGTAGCCATAGTGATGCTGAACATCATGCAGGATCGACATGAGCGAGCCGAGCCTGGTGGCGTAGCGGGGCATGATCTCCTGCTGGTACTTGGCGATCATTTTGGCGGTGAGCCAGGGCTCTTTTCGCCGTTCAATGCTCATGGTTCCGCTGGGCTTGACTGTCCACGCCATGCTCGTTTGCTCCTTGCCGGTTCTGCGCCGTGGTGAAGAGTTCCTATGTCTGAGGCGAGCTTTACCTATCGAGTTCCGCTGCGATCACGTTGATGCTGCCCAACACGGCGACAGCGTCGGCGATCATGTGGCCTTCGAGCAGCTTGGGGAAGGCCGAGAAGTTGATGAAGCTGGGGGGCCGCACCGCGACGCGCCAGGGGAATTTGGTTCCGTCGGCCACGATGTAGTAGCCAAGTTCGCCGTTGGGGGATTCGATGCAGCCGTAACACTCGCCGACGGGCGTGTCCCATCCGCGGTTGGTCATGAAGATTTCGAACTGCTGAATGGCGCCTTCGATGGAGCCGTAGACATCGCCCTTGGCGGGAATATGCATTTTGCCATCGGCGCGAGCATCCATCGGCCCGCCGGGAATGTTGTCGATCAACTGATCAATGATCTTGATCGACTGCTTGAGTTCCTCGACACGGACGAGGTAGCGAGCGAGGCAATCGCCGTCGGTGGAGATGGGCACGTTGAATTTCACCGCTTCGGCGCCCTGACCATCCCAGTTGTTCTTGTAGCAGAGATAGGGTTGATCCTTGCGGAGATCGCGCTTGACGCCGGCGGAGCGAGCCATCGGCCCGGTGAGGCTCCATGCGGTGGCGTCTTCGGCGGTGATTGCGCCGATGCCGCTGAGACGGTCGATGAAAATGCGATTGCTGTTGAGCAGGGTTTCGATGTCTTTGACTGCTTTGGACATGCGGACATCAATGAAGTTGCGCACCATTTTCTTGAAGACGCCTTCATCGGGCAGGTCGCGCATGGTTCCGCCGACGCGCGTGTAATCCGGGTGGAAGCGCTGGCCGGAGATGTAGTCCATGATGTCGTAGATGAATTCGCGTTCGTTGAAGCCGTAGAGGAAGCCGGTGAATGCGCCGAGATCGAGCGCGGCCGCGCCGACGCAGAGGAGGTGATTCTGGATGCGGCCAAGCTCCGCGAGAATGGTGCGGACGACCTTGCAGCGCGGCGTGAGGTCGATATCGAAAAGCAATTCGACTGCGTGATGCCAGGCGATGTCATTCACGATCGGGCTGATGTAATCCATCCGGCTGATGGTGCAGACGTACTGGTTGTAGTCGTGATGCTCGCCGAGCTTTTCAAAGCCGCTGTGCAGGTAGCCGATGTGCGGGGTGACACGAACGATGCGCTCGCCATCAAGCTCCATCACCACGCGAATCGTGGTGTGGGTGGCGGGGTGCTGGGGACCGAAATTGAGCACCCAGCGGTCGCCGGCATCAACGTGATCCTTGAGGTAGTCCGTTGATTCAATGTCGAGGGTGTAGCCTTCGCGTTCGGGGCTGAGCGTGTAGGGCATGGTCTTTGTGAAACCTTCTTAGGGGCAGAAACGTCTGTGGAACTCGGAGACTTCGAGAAGTATAGCGAAGGGGTGATGGGGAGTTCGGCGGACTGAGATTGAGGTTTTCCCGGTTGAATTTTGCCCTATGATGTGCATGGCGATGGGGTCCGCCTTCCGAGTTGCTCGGACAACCGCTTTTGCGATGCATGCGTTGAATCATGCAACGCGAACCCTGATGACTCCTACACCATTGGCTGCGCGATGCCATGCGCCCATTTGTGCAGGATTCGGTTTCATGACCCTTACCAAAATTCTTTTCGTGTTTCTCGGCGGCGGGATCGGCTCAGCGCTGCGTTATCTGCTCGCGGGCGTTGCACAGAGTCTTTCGCTCAAGATTTCTCCGCATTCACTTTTCCCAATCGGCACGATGACAGTCAACGTGCTGGGATGCCTGGCGATTGGTGCGCTGGGAGCAGCGTTTGCGGAACCGCATTTGGCGAAGTCGGGGCTGCGACTCTTTCTGGTCATCGGAATCCTGGGCGGGTTCACGACGTTCTCTTCATTCTCACTCGAGAGCTTTCAACTTGCGAATGACGGCGCGCTGCGGGCTGCGGCGATCAACGTGCTGCTCACCAACGTGCTCTGCCTCAGCTCAGCGTTTTTTGCGTACCGAATCACGGAACATTTCGTGAGGGCCTGAACCATGCAACCACTCACCAACGCCTGCCTGCTCCGCATTCTCATCGGTGAAAGCGACACCTGGCATCACAAACCGCTGTACGAAGCGATCGTGCTGAAGGCGCGTGAACTGCATCTTGCGGGCGCAACCGTGACTCGCGGGTCGATGGGATTCGGGGCGTCGTCGCGATTACATACAGCAAAGATTCTGCGGCTGTCTGAAGATCTGCCGATCGTGATCGAGATCATTGATTCACGCGAGAAGATCGAGGCATTTTTGCCTGAGCTTGATCCGATGATCACGGGCGGACTGGTGACGCTCGAAAAAATCGAGGTCATCAACTATCGCGGGCATAAGGCCGAGTGACTCAGATTCTCACACGTTCGATTCGCTCGGGCTCTTGAGAATCGCGAGCGGCCAGCGCTTATCAGCGAATGAATCCCTTTTCATCCGCTCTTCCTTGTCTCTTCATCTTCCGCTTGCACATTCTTCACAGTCGCGGAGAGAACCTTTTTCGAGAGACGCCAACAATCGGCGCGGAGAGAACAAGAGAGACGACGCCACCTGAGTGAGAGATTTGAGCGCGTCGAATCCGAAAGGAGTCCTGAACATGGGCATCATTCGCGGAGGCATCGCAGGGTTGGCTGCATGGAAATGGGGCGGAGGAATCTTCGGAACCATTCTCGTATTCATCCTGGTGTACTGGCTGCTCGGTTTCGTATTGCGTTGACGTTGATGAAGTTCGGCAGGCATTTTCATCTTTGGAGCATCAAACCCCGTCCCGCGGAAAGACACATCCACGCTTCCCCAAGTCCTTTGCAGCAACTGAATCACTCCTCCGTTCATTCACTTCTTCAAAGGCAATGAAACGCCTCGACCACATCGAGGCGTTTCATTTTCTTGAGATCGTCACGGTTGTTTGTTCAATCTTCCCCAGCCGCATTCCGGACAGGCGCCATGGTCACTGCCGCGCAGATCAAAGCCGCAGCGAAGACAGATCGTGATGAGACCCTGTTGATGCGCTTCGAGCAGCACCTGCTGTACTTGTGTCCGCACCTGCATCACCATAAGCAGCCGCATGCCCATCACGATCATGGAGCCAAGAATAATCCACATCACACCTTCCAAAGTCCGTCCGAAATGAAGTGAATCCGCCCCAATAACCAGTGGAACCGCCCCAAGCGTCAACGGAAGCATCATCATCCGCACCACGAACATCGGCTGGCGAGCCGGCCTCATGACTTCCCATTTTTCTTTTGGAGTCAGGTGCTGCAGTTCAGGCATGTCACTGATTCGCCAGAGCAACTTCATCATCTACACCCGGAAAATCGCGCCCATCTTTTTTCCGATCATCGCGCCTGCGCCGACGAGCGTGACTGCGAGCAAGGCCATGCCCCAGACACCCATGGCGCTGGCGATGTATTTGCCGTCTCCGAGCCGTTCAAAGAGAACATAGATTGCCTTGGTGATGGGAAAATGCTCTTCGCGCTGGGCGAGAATGAGGCTGTCGCTGACTTCGAGCATGGCGAAGCTGAAGGCCAGGAGCGCGCCGGCCACGATGTTCGCCATGATGAGCGGCAGCACCACGGTCCGCACGGCGCGCAGCTTTCCCGCGCCGAGATTGAGCGCGGCTTCTTCAAGTTCCGGGCTGGTCTGTTGCAATCCTGCGACGGTGGAACGCACAACATACGGCATCCGGCGAACTGCGTAGGCGAGAATGAGCAACGGAATGGGGTTGGGGTCGGAACCAAGAATGTCGATCACGCCGGCAAGCGGATCATTTGCGCGGAAAGGCCAGCGCAGGCTCATGGCCACGTAACCGAACGCCATCACCAGGCCCGGCACTGCGAGAGGCAGCATCGACATCGCATCAAGCAGATTTCTTCCCAGCGCTTTGGTCCGCACGATGACATAACCGATGAGCAGGCCGATGACGATGTCCACACCGACCGCACAGGTGGAATAGATGAGGCTATTGCGAATGGAACCGATCGCAAGGTCATGGCCGAGCGCGTCCTTGTAATGCACAAGCGTGAAGTTTGTCGGCAGCACGGTGCCATACCAGGTATTTGCTTCGCTGAAACTGACAAGAATCACGCTGAGATGCGGCAGGACTGCGATGGCGCAGATCAACACGAAGACGGCAGTGGCGGACCAGGCTTTCCAGCCTTGAAGTGTCTTGACGTTGGATTGCACACTGGCCTTGGCGTACATGGCATAGCCGCGCCCGCCGAGAACAACCTTGCCGAGCACATACGCGCCGATGGCCATGGCGAGCATGACCGCCGTGAGCGCATAGGGGGTCTTGCTGGTTTCCATTTCCTTCAGGCCGTTGAAAATCTGCACCGGCGTGACGACCTGGTAATCAAACATGAG
>DASZQE010000303.1:0-1990 GCA_035550175.1 Phycisphaerales bacterium
TTGGCACGACAATTTCGACTCAGAACGAAATTCAAGCGTTGGTCGAATATGGTGGAGAGCTCTTTGTGGGGGGATACTTCAAGACTATTAACGGTGAATCTGCCATCGGAATAACGCGATGGGACGGCACAAACTGGCACAATTTCTCTCCGGGCTTGGGGCCGGCAGACGGCATTGACACTGAGGTTACTGGCGCCGTTGTCTATAACGGTGATTTGATCATTGGCGGAAAGTTCACATCTGTTGATGGCGTTGCGGCCAACGGAATCGCCCGATGGGACGGCAAGGCGTGGCACGCAATGGGAGGTGGAGTCCAAGGCACGAACGGCAATGGTCCCGCGTTTGTCCGCGAATTCGCTGAGTTCAATGGGAATTTGTATGTCGGAGGATATTTCTTGAATGTTGACGGCCAGCAAGCCGAGAATCTCGCGATGTGGGATGGGACAACGTGGCATGCCATTGTTCCAGGCGCCAATGACTATGTGACAGCATTGTCGGTTCATCAGAACAAGCTGTATGCAGGCGGGTATTTCACGACGATCGCCGGAGTTTCTGCTAATCACGTTGCCGTTTTTGACGGCGTTCAGTGGGAATCGCTGGATGGCGGGATCAGTTGCGCCGGATGCACACCATATGCCAGCGCCTTCCAAGATCTTGATGGTCGCATCGCTGTCGGCGGAAGCTTCACGAAGGTGAACAATTCCATTGCCGCGTCTCGGATTGCACTGTGGAATGAATGCCCGTTTCCCAATCCGGCTGCGGACATCAATGGCGACGGTCACGTGAACATCGATGACCTGACGGCCGTCATTTTGAACTGGGGAGCATGTGATGACCCGTGTCCACCATGCCCCGCTGATATTGCCCCTGCGGGAAAGGGCGACTGCACGGTGAATATTGATGATCTGACGATGGTGATTCTCAGCTGGCAACCTTGAACCGAGCGTGCTGATTCGATCGGTCATCGGCGATACACTTGGGGTGAGAACGCTCACCAATGACCGCAGTGCCGGCCCACCAAACACGTCCCATGAACGAGACAGAGCAGCGCGCGCAGGTTGGAAACGTACACAGAATTGAAGTGCATGCCGCTGAGGGGCACACTGACCCGGTGGGCGAGGCTGTGCTGCGCGACACGCAGGGATTGGGGCTGAAACGGACACCAAAGGCTGTGCGATGCGCAGCGGTGTACCTGATCGAAGCGGAATTGAGCGATGAGCAGGTGCGGGAGATCGCTGAGGGGCTGCTTGCGGACCCGATCACGCAGCGGGCGGTGATCGGCGCGGCGGAACACGGAGGCGGGGCGCTGGTGGAGGTGCATCCGCTGCCGGGCGTGATGGATCCGGATGCGGAGGCGGTGGAGTTGGCATTGCGAACTTCGCAGGGGGTGGAAGCGAAGGTGCTGACGGGCAAGCGGTATGAATTTGAAGGTTTACACCAACCGGAAGCGAGGGACGTTGCAGAACGTCTGCTGGCGAACAGCGTGATTCAGGCGATTCACGATGAGCCGTATCACCCAGAGAAACTGCCGAGCGGAAAGAAGTATGAATTGGTTGTGCGCGATGTGGCGTTGCGCGATTTGAGCGATGAAGCGCTGATGAAGCTTTCGCGGCAGGGACACTTGTTTCTCTCGCTGGATGAGATGCGGGGAATCCAGGCGTATTACAAGCAATTGGGGCGCGAGCCGAGAGAGATTGAACTGGAGACGCTGGCCCAAACGTGGAGCGAACATTGCGTACATAAGACGCTGAAGTCCACGATGCGGTATGCGGATCGAGCAGAGGGTGGGCAAGCGCATGCATCGAGACCCGGGCACACGGTGAATGTGGACGGATCGGTGACGATCAAGAACCTGCTGAAGTCCACGGTGGCGGCGGCGACGCATGAACTCATGGCGGACGGCATTGACTGGTGCCTGAGCGTGTTTGAGGACAACTCGGGCGTCATCGAGTTTGACGATGACTATGCGGTGTGCTTCAAGGTGGAGACG